>NZ_JACAOM010000074.1:0-67690 GCF_013386245.1 Pseudomonas sp. 21615526
GCTACGCAGCCCAACGGGGGCAAGCCCCCTCGCCACAAGAGCCTCGCTGACCTCCCCACTTTTCTACCCACAATAGAACAGGCCCCGACACAAGTGCCGGGGCCTGTAATGACCACATCCGTGTGGTCGGTCGCATGAACCTGTGAGGTGCATTGAGCGGATAACTAGACTCGCTCGTGGCCGCCTCCGCCTAGCTCAGGCGATTCGTTAAGCGTTACTCTGCTTTCAGGCCGTCGGCCGATACAGCTTTAACGCCTTTGATTTTCTTGGTGATGTTCACCGCGGTAGTTTTCTGCGCTTCAGTCACTGCGACGGTCGACGACAGGGAAACTACACCTTTGTTGGTTTCGACTTTGATGTCGGTGCCAGGAATACCTTTCTCGGTTACCAGGTCAGCTTTCACTTTGGTGGTGATCCAAGTGTCCGAGGTGGACTCTTTGGCACCAGCAGCTGCACTTTTGGTTTTGTCGACGTTATCAGCCTTGGTAGCGCCGCCAGCCATCAGGCCGTCAGCCGAAACTGCGGTTACGCCTTTGATTTTCTTGGTGATCGCTACAGCAGTAGCTTTCTGAGCGTCGGAGATAGCAACTGTCGAGGACAGGGAAACCACACCTTTGTTGGTCTCAACCTTAATGTCCGAACCAGGAATACCTTTCTCGGTCAGCAGGTCAGCTTTGACTTTGGTGGTGATCCAGGTATCCGAAGTGGACTCTTTAGCCTTGGTGACTTCACCGGCCGCCAGCGTCATAGGGGCTTGGGAAGTCTGAGCAAAGGCTACGTTAGCACCCATGGCCAGGGTCAGAGCGGTAGCAGTAGCGAGAGCGAACTTCTTCATACGAGTAACTCCTGTTTTATTAAAAGTCTGCAGTACGTAAACCTTGATGCTGCAGCGTTAACAGGGATATTGCAGACAGTGTGCCAACTCGATGCGACCAATTAAATCCTTATAAAACAATACGTTATGAAAACAGGTGATTTTCGGAATCGTGCAACTTGCATGAAGACGAACGTGCCTGCATGCAAGTTGCGGCTTTTGGGGTATGGCTAAACGCCTGATTTCGCGACACTTTCCCGCAGGCATAAAAAAAGGACTCCGAAGAGTCCTTTTTCAGCTTGCAGCGACGGGGTGATTAAACGCCCGAAGCCTTGGCTGCTGCTACGTCCTTGATGGACAGCTTGATACGGCCGCGGTTGTCCACGTCCAGTACCAGTACTTCCACTTCCTGGCCTTCTTTCAGGATGTCGGTCACTTTCTCAACGCGAGCGTCGCTCAGCATGGAGATGTGAACCAGACCGTCCTTGCCCGGCAGGATGTTGACGAATGCGCCGAAGTCGACGATGCGCTCAACCTTACCGACGTAGATCTTGCCGATCTCGGCTTCAGCAGTGATACCCAGCACGCGCTGACGTGCCGCTTCAGCCGCTTCCTTGGTTTCGCCGAAGATCTTGATCGAGCCGTCGTCTTCGATGTCGATCGAAGCCTTGGTCTCTTCACAGATCGCACGAATGGTCGCGCCGCCTTTACCGATAACATCACGGATTTTGTCGGTGTCGATTTTCATCGCGATCATGGTCGGAGCATTTTCCGACAGTTCGGTACGGGACTGGCCAATGATCTGGTTCATCTGACCGAGGATGTTCAGGCGCGCTTCCAGGGCTTGGCCCAGAGCGATTTCCATGATTTCTTCGGTGATGCCCTTGATCTTGATGTCCATCTGCAGCGCGGTAACACCTTTGGCGGTACCGGCTACTTTGAAGTCCATGTCGCCCAGGTGGTCTTCGTCGCCCAGGATGTCGGTCAGGATGGCGAACTTCTCGCCTTCTTTAACCAGGCCCATGGCGATACCGGCAACCGGTGCCTTCATCGGAACGCCGGCATCCATCAGAGCCAGGGAAGCGCCGCAGACCGAAGCCATGGAGCTGGAACCGTTGGACTCGGTGATTTCCGACACAACACGAATGGTGTACGGGAACACGTCGGCGGCAGGCAACATGGCTGCAATCGAACGACGGGCCAGACGGCCGTGACCGATTTCGCGACGACCAGCACCACCCATGCGACCACACTCACCTACCGAGAACGGAGGGAAGTTGTAGTGCAGCATGAACGGGTCTTTTTTCTCGCCTTCCAGGGTGTCCAGCAGCTGTGCGTCACGGGCAGTACCCAGTGTTGCAACAACCAGGGCCTGGGTTTCACCACGGGTGAACAGGGCCGAACCGTGGGTTTTTGGCAGAACGCCGACTTCGATGTTCAGCGGACGTACGGTGCGGGTGTCGCGGCCGTCGATACGTGGCTTGCCGTTAACGATGTTTTCGCGAACGGTGCGGTATTCGATTTCGCCGAAGGCTGCTTTGACTTCGCTGGAAGAAGGCTGGCCTTCTTCACCGGAAAGCTTGGCAACAACCTGGTCCTTCAGTTCACCCAGGCGAGCGTAACGGTCGGCCTTGATGGTGATGGTGTAGGCGTCGGAGATAGCGGTGCCGAACTCGGAGCGGATAGCGCCCAGCAGTGCGGTAGCTTCTGGCTGAGGAGCCCAGGTCCAGGTTGGCTTGGCAGCTTCAGCGGCCAGTTCCTTGACAGCGTTGATCACAACCTGGAACTCGTCGTGAGCAAACAGTACAGCGCCCAGCATCTGGTCTTCGGTCAGCTCTTTGGCTTCCGATTCAACCATCAACACGGCTTCCGAAGTACCGGCAACGACCATGTCCAGGCTCGAAGCTTTCTGTTGTTCGTAAGTCGGGTTCAGCAGGTAGCCGGTGCTTTCGTGGAATGCAACACGGGCAGCGCCGATCGGGCCATCGAAAGGAATACCGGAGATGGCCAGGGCCGCCGAGGTACCGATCATCGCAGCGATGTCCGGATCGGTCTTCTTGCTGGTGGAAACGACGGTGCAGACAACCTGCACTTCGTTCATGAAGCCTTCTGGGAACAGCGGACGGATCGGACGGTCGATCAGTCGGGAAGTCAGGGTTTCTTTCTCGGAAGGACGGCCTTCACGCTTGAAGAAACCACCAGGGATCTTACCTGCAGCGTAAGTCTTTTCCTGGTAGTGAACGGAAAGAGGGAAGAAGCCTTTGCTTGGGTCAGCGGTCTTGGCGCCTACAACGGTCACCAATACGGTGACGTCGTCGTCAACGGTAACCAGCACTGCACCGGAGGCTTGACGGGCGATACGGCCTGTCTCGAGGGTAACGGTCGACTGACCGAACTGGAATTTTTTGATAACCGGGTTCACGGTGTCCTACCTTCTTTGTGGCTCTTGGGGAACTTGTCTTCTTGCGAAATTCTTGGGCAATGTCGGGAATCGGCCCAACGCCTGTCCAGGGTAAAACGTGTATCCAGATAAAACTTGAGGCTGGAAGCCTGCCATGGGCCAGCGGGAAACCCACTGACACACGACAGCCAACCAACCTCTAGCGCAATCGCTTATTAGCGACGCAGACCCAGGCGACCGATCAGAGTCTGATAACGACCCAGATCCTTGCCTTTCAGGTAGTCCAGCAGCTTACGGCGCTGGTTTACCATGCGGATCAGACCACGACGGGAGTGGTGATCTTTACCGTTGGCCTTGAAGTGACCTTGCAGCTTGTTGATGTTGTGGGTCAGCAGTGCAACTTGCACTTCTGGCGAACCAGTGTCACCAACAGCTTGCTGATAGTCAGCAACGATTTGTGCTTTTTCTTGAACGTCGAGAGCCATGAGGCAATCCTTTTTTCAGGAAACCACCCAAAGGGCAGTTTCAACAGGCCAGGGACAAATCCCTGTATCTAAAAATGAGTAGTGACCATGCCTGCTAACAGCCACCCTCGTTCCAGTTTGCGTAAAAGCTACTGCGCTTTACCACAAACTGGTTTCGGTCATTCTGACCGAATCAGTCGACGCGGCGCGATGCGCCCGTCTTCGCTCACTTCACCGATACCGATAAAGCGACCGTTGTGATCTTGTACCCGCACCATGCCGAACTTCGGGGCATCCGGTGCACGTACCGGCTGGCCGTTAAGCCAGTAGAACGCGCTGTGCTCCGAGAAGTGCAGCAATGGCCAATCCAGTAAACCGCTGTCCGATGGCATCAGGAAGCGATCAACCGCTTCGTTGCCGCCTTCGGCATGCACTGCCTCCAGTTCTTCCAGCGTGACCGTCTGGGCCAGGGTGAAAGGGCCTGCCTGGGTGCGTCGCAGTTCTGCAACGTATGCGCCACAGCCTAGTTGCTCACCGATATCTTCCACGAGGGTGCGGATATAGGTGCCTTTGCTGCAGTCCACCGCCAACCGGGCAGTGTCGCCTTCAGCGGCGAGCAATTCCAAGCGCGCAATAGTAACAGAACGCGGTTCGCGCTCCACCACTTCCCCTGCACGTGCCAGCTTGTAAAGAGGCTGGCCATCACGCTTGAGAGCCGAGTACATCGGCGGTATCTGACTGATTTGCCCACGAAAAGCAGGTAAGGCAGCTTCGATATCAGCACGACCAACGGTCACCTCGCGAACCTGCAAAACATCACCTTCGGCGTCTGCCGTGGTGGTGGTCTTGCCCAGTTGCATCAGGGTCTCGTAGCCCTTGTCGGAATCGAGCAGGTATTGCGAAAACTTGGTGGCCTCGCCGAAGCACAACGGCAACACGCCGGTGGCCAAGGGGTCGAGGCTGCCGGTGTGCCCTGCCTTCTCGGCATTGAGCAGCCAGCGAACCTTCTGCAACGCCGCATTGGAGGTAAAACCAATGGGTTTGTCGAGCAGAATGATGCCGCTGACATTACGACGGATGCGTTTGACCTGAGCCACCGATTACTCCTTGGCGTCTTCAGGCGTGGCGGATTCCGGGTGCTGATTGTCTTCAGCCACGGCCCGCTCGATCAGTGCCGACAGGTGCGCGCCACGCACGACACTTTCGTCGTAGTGGAAGTGCAACTGAGGAACGCTGCGCAGCTTCATTTCACGGGCCAACTGCATACGCAGGAAACCTGCGGCGGAGTTGAGCACCTTGATGCTTTGCGCGATTTCTTCGCTGTTGTCCTGGCCCATCACGGTGATGAAGATCTTGGCGTGACCAACGTCACGGCTGACTTCAACGGCGGTGATGGTGACCAGGCCAACACGTGGGTCTTTTACTTCACGACGGATCAGCTGTGCCAGCTCACGCTGCATCTGATCGCCGATACGTTGGGTACGGCTGTATTCTTTTGCCATGTCTTGTTACCTGTTGCTGCCACACGGTGAAACCCGTGGGGTCTGAAAGCGGCAAACGCCCGGCCTGACAAAAGCCAGACCGGGCGTTGCGTTTAGAGTCCGGACACAGCGCCAGGCATTTGCATGCCCGGGCGCTGCGTGGCCCTTGAAGTACGCGAGTTAGAGGCTGCGAGCAACCTGGACCTTCTCGTAGACTTCGATCTTGTCACCCGCCTTGACGTCGTTGTAGCTCTTGACGCCAATACCGCATTCCATGCCGGCACGTACTTCGGAAGCGTCATCCTTGAAGCGGCGCAGGGATTCCAGCTCGCCTTCGAAGATAACGATGTCTTCACGCAGTACACGGATTGGACGGTTACGGTGCACAACACCTTCGATAACCATGCAACCGGCGATCGCGCCGAATTTCGGCGAGCGGAACACATCACGCACCTCGGCCACACCCAGGATGTTCTCCCGGACGTCGCTGCCAAGCATGCCGGTGAGGGCTTTCTTGACGTCTTCGATGATGTCGTAGATGACGTTGTAGTAACGCATGTCCAGGCCTTCCTGCTCGACGATCTTCCGTGCGCCAGCATCGGCACGCACGTTGAAGCCGAACAGTACAGCGTTGGAGGCCAGCGCCAGGTTGGCATCGGATTCGGTGATACCACCGACACCGCCGCCGACCACACGCACTTGCACTTCGTCGTTACCCAGGCCATTCAAGGCGCCGTTCAACGCTTCGAGGGAACCACGAACGTCAGATTTGAGGACGATGTTAAGCGTCTTCTTCTCTGCCTGGCCCATGTTCTCGAAGATGTTTTCCAGCTTGCCGGCGTGAGCACGGGCCAGCTTGACTTCGCGGAACTTGCCTTGACGGAACAGAGCCACTTCACGGGCTTTCTTCTCGTCCGACAGCACGCTCATCTCGTCGCCAGCGTCCGGGGTACCGTCCAGGCCGAGGATCTCGACAGGGATGGAAGGACCGGCTTCCTTGATTGGCTTGCCGTTCTCGTCGAGCATGGCACGTACACGGCCATAGTTCGAACCGACCAGGACCATGTCGCCTTGGCGCAGGGTACCGTCTTGAACCAGAACGGTTGCAACCGGGCCACGACCCTTGTCGAGACGCGATTCAACCACAACACCACGACCCGGGGCCGATGGGGTTGCTTTCAGTTCAAGAACTTCGGCTTGCAGCAGGACAGCTTCGAGCAGTTCGTCTACACCGGTACCGACTTTCGCCGAAACCGAAACGAATGGCGTATCACCGCCCCACTCTTCGGAAGTCACGCCGTGAACCGACAGTTCGCTACGGATGCGATCGAGATCGGCGCCCGGCTTGTCGATTTTGTTCACTGCAACAACCAGAGGAACACCAGCGGCTTTAGCGTGCTGGACAGCTTCAATGGTCTGCGGCATTACGCCGTCGTCCGCTGCAACTACCAGGATCACGATGTCAGTCGCCTTGGCACCACGGGCACGCATGGCGGTAAACGCGGCGTGACCAGGGGTGTCGAGGAAGGTGACCATGCCGCGTTCGGTTTCAACGTGGTATGCACCGATGTGCTGGGTGATGCCGCCGGCTTCGCCTGCAGCTACCTTGGCACGACGGATATAGTCGAGCAGCGAGGTCTTACCATGGTCAACGTGGCCCATTACGGTCACGACTGGCGCACGGGAGAAAGTCTCGCCTTCAAACTTCAGGGACTCGGCCAGGGAATCTTCCAGGGCGGTGTCGCTGACCAGGGTCACTTTGTGGCCCAGCTCTTCAGCAACCAGTTGGGCAGTTTCCTGGTCCAGTACCTGGTTGATGGTCGCTGGGGTACCCAGTTTGAACATGAACTTGATGATTTCAGCAGCCTTGACCGACATCTGATTGGCGAGATCGCCAACAGTGATGGTCTCGCCGATCTGCACATCACGCACGACAGGGCCGGTTGGGCTCTGGAAACCGTGGGCGTTGCGCTTCTTCAGCTTGGCCTTGCCGCGACCACCGCGACGGAAGCTGTCGCTTTCTTCGTCGGTAGTACGTGGGGCAACGCGTGGCGCTGGCGCCTTCTCTTTGACCGAAGCACGGTGTGGAGCGTTTTTGCGCTCACCATCGCCACTGCCACGACGATTGTTATCGTCGGCACGTGGTTTGTCCGGGCGGCGAGGCTCTTCGCGTTTGCGAGCGTCGGCTGCTGGAGCTGGCGCGGCGGCAACCGGAGCGGCCTCACGAACAGCTTCAACAGGCGCGCTAGGCGCAGCAACGGCCTCAGTGTTAGCAGGTTGCGCAGCAGCAGGCTGGCGACGCGCTTCTTCTTCGGCGCGACGCTTGGCTTCTTCTTCAGCCTTCTGACGAGCAGCATTTTCTACTGCGCGACGTTCTTCCAGTTCGCGTTTGCGCTCGGCTTCGATTTCTTCCGGGCTGCGCTGTACGAAGACTTTCTTCTTGCGTACTTCAACGCTGATGCTCTTGCTGCCAGCAACACGCAGGGTGCTGGTGGTTTTGCGCTGCAATGTAATCTTGCGCGGTTCTTCCACTTTCGCCTTGTGGCTGCTCTTCAAGTGAGTCAGCAAAGACTGCTTCTCACTATCGCTCACACCTTCATCGGCGGCGGTGTGCGGCAGACCTGCCTCACGCATCTGCTGCAACAGGCGCTCTACCGGTGTTTTGACCTCATCGGCCAGTTGTTTCACCGTGACTTGCGTCATGCACTTCTCTCCTCAGGCCGCGCCTAATTACTCGAACCAATGGGCTCGGGCGGCCATGATCAACTTGCCGGCACGATCATCGTCAATGCCGTCGATGTCGAGCAGGTCGTCAATAGACTGCTCGGCCAGGTCTTCGCGGGTAATTACGCCGCGCACCGCCAGTTCCATCGCCAAATCCTTGTCCATACCCTCAAGCGAGAGCAGGTCTTCGGCCGGATGGGCGTCTGCCAGCTTTTCCTCAGTAGCGATGGCTTTAGTCAACAAACGATCCTTGGCCCGAGCGCGAAGCTCGTTGACGGTGTCTTCGTCAAAGCCGTCGATGTTGAGCATTTCTTCCAACGGTACGTAGGCAATCTCTTCCAGGCTGGTGAAGCCTTCATCTACCAGCACCTGTGCCAGGTCTTCGTCGACTTCCAGCTCGTCGATGAAGTTGCGCAGGATGTCACCGGTTTCTGCTTGCTGCTTAGCCTGGATGTCCGATTCGGTCATCACGTTCAGGGTCCAGCCGGTCAACTGGCTGGCCAAACGTACGTTCTGACCACCGCGACCGATGGCCTGAGCCAAATTGTCTGCGCCAACGGCGATGTCCATTGCATGGGCATCCTCGTCAACGATAATTGCCGCCACTTCAGCAGGCGACATTGCGTTGATCACGAACTGCGCAGGGTTATCGTCCCACAGGACGATGTCCACACGCTCACCGCCCAATTCGCCCGACACTGCCTGGACGCGCGAACCGCGCATACCAATGCAAGCACCTTGCGGGTCGATGCGTTTGTCCTTGGAGCGGACCGCGATCTTGGCGCGTGAACCCGGATCGCGGGACGCAGCCATGACTTCGATCAGGCCTTCGGCAATTTCCGGCACTTCGATGCGGAACAGCTCGATCAGCATTTCCGGCGCGGTACGCGACAGGATCAACTGAGGGCCGCGGTTCTCGGTGCGGATTTCCTTGAGCAGCGCACGCAAGCGCACGCCAACCCGGAAAGTTTCGCGGGAAATGATGTCTTCGCGGGCCAGCAACGCTTCAGCGTTGTTACCCAGGTCGACGATCACGTTGTCGCGGGTGACTTTTTTCACGGTGCCGGAGATGATTTCCCCCAGGCGCTCGCGATAAGCGTCAACGACTTGAGCGCGCTCGGCTTCGCGGACCTTCTGCACGATGACTTGCTTGGCAGTCTGTGCAGCGATGCGGCCGAACTCGATGGATTCGATCTTTTCTTCGACGACATCACCGACCTGGGCGCCCGGATGCGTTTCAGCAACCTTGCTCGGCCAGGTTTCGATGGCCGGATCATCAAGATCGGCTTCTTCGACGACCGTCCAGCGACGGAAAGTCTCGTAGGCACCGGTGTGGCGGTTGATTTCCACACGCAGATCAACTTCGTCTTCAAAACGCTTTTTGGTAGCAGTGGCCAGGGCCAGCTCCAGCGCTTCAAAAATCACGTTTGCCGGTACGCCCTTTTCATTGGATACCGACTCAACAACCAGCAGTACTTCTTTGCTCATCGTACGCCTCGCCTTTCGCAAGCCATTGGATCCGCGGGATCCGCGTCTCAGTCAAAACTGGGAATAATGTTGGCCTTGTCGATCATATCGATCGGCAACAGGAACTCATGGTCTTCTACCTGCACCACGACGTCCTGCTCTTCTACACCGCGCAGAAGGCCCTGAAAGTTGCGTCGCCCTTCAAAGGGAGAGCGCAGCTTGATCTTCACTTGTTCACCGGCAAATTTTGCAAACTGATCAATAGTGAACAGTGGGCGTTCCATGCCAGGCGAGGAAACTTCGAGGGTGTATTCAACGGAGATCGGATCTTCAACATCCAGGACACCGCTGATCTGACGGCTGACAATGGCACAATCGTCCACCAGCACGCCGCCCTCTTTATCGATATAAACGCGCAACATTGAGTGGCGACCTTGAGCCGAAAACTCAATACCCCAGCATTCATAGCCTAGGGCCACGACCACCGGGGCCAACAAGGCCTGCAACTCTTCTAGCTTGCTCGACACCTGAACCCCCTCGTGCATGTATGTGCATGCTGTGCAAAATAAAAAAATGGGCGAAACGCCCATCCTTGAAACGCCGTCGAACAGCGGCGTTGAAAGTGTCCAGCTAACAAAAAGCCCCTTAAAAGGGGCTCCGCTAAAACTGGTTGCGGGGGCCGGATTTGAACCGACGACCTTCGGGTTATGAGCCCGACGAGCTACCAGACTGCTCCACCCCGCGACAAAGCTGGGGCGGAAGTATACGACCGATCCCTTACAGGGTCAATGTAACCTTCCACCTACAAGAAAGCCCGCAACAGCGGGCTCTCCTGATAATTGGTACCGAGAAGGGGACTCGAACCCCTACACCCTATGGGCACAACCACCTCAAGGTTGCGTGTCTACCAATTCCACCACCTCGGCAATACAGCGTTTACAACCTTCTTACTTCTGCTCTTGAGCTGGAGGTACGTCAGTCGCTGGAGTAGCCGACTTTTGCTCTTGAAGCACCGGGACATCATCAGAAGCCGGTTTTGCTTTTGGTACTTCCAACACTGCTGGGTTTGGGAGACCTACTTGAGTCAGCACATGAGCTTTCTCTTTAGCAAAGTAACCTAACCCCAAGCTGGTTATGAAGAAACCGGCGGCAAGTATAGCAGTAAACTTACTAAGAAAGGTAGAGGAACCTTGGCTTCCGAACACAGTATTTGAAGCACCTGCCCCGAAAGACGCACCAGCGTCCGCACCTTTACCCTGCTGCAGCAAAACCAGAGCAACTACGCCCAGTGCACCCAGCAGATGAAAAACAACGATGACTGTTTCCAGCATTTTTTCAGTTTCCCGCGGCGCGACAAATCGCACCGAACTCATCTGCATTCAGGGAAGCTCCACCAATGAGCCCCCCATCGATATCCGGCATGCCGAACAGTTCGACCGCATTGGCCGCCTTCACGCTGCCGCCGTATAGAAGCCGCACACCTCGTGCGACCTCAGAATTCTCTGCCGCCAACTGCGCGCGGATGGCTGCGTGCACATCCTGCGCCTGTTGCGGCGAAGCAGTCAGCCCGGTGCCAATGGCCCAGACCGGCTCGTAAGCAATTACTGCATTTGCAAAGGCACCGACTCCCAGCTCCTCGATGATGCTGCCCAGCTGACGCCCGACAACCTCAAGAGTTTTACCGGACTCACGCTGCTCAAGGGTCTCCCCTATGCACAACACCGGAACCAAGCCGCAAGCCTGTGCCGCCGCGAATTTTCGATTGAGTGTCCCATCACGCTCGCCCATGATCTGGCGGCGCTCGGAGTGCCCAACAAGCACCAGGGAACAACCCGCATCAACCAGCTGACTCGGTGCAATCTCACCGGTCAACGCACCTTGCATGGATTCCACCGCAGAGTTCTGCGCGCCGATCTGGATCGACTTGCCTTTCAAGCCATCAATCACTTGATTGATATACAAGCAAGGCGGGAATACCGCGACATCAACACCGCTAGGCAAGGCCAAATGACGAAGGCCATTGATCAGCTCAGCGACACTGGCGCGGGTACCGTGCATCTTCCAGTTACCAGCTACCATAGTGCGACGCATGCTGTACCTCGTCGGTCAAAGTGGGCGCAGATGTTACCCAACCACATCATCACTGGCAAGC
The DNA here is from genome assembly GCF_013386245.1 of Pseudomonas sp. 21615526. Taxonomy (NCBI): domain Bacteria; kingdom Pseudomonadati; phylum Pseudomonadota; class Gammaproteobacteria; order Pseudomonadales; family Pseudomonadaceae; genus Pseudomonas; species Pseudomonas sp. 21615526. The sequence goes on from NZ_JACAOM010000074.1 coordinate 11,504, forward strand.
CGAATTCAGGCGCAAACTTCAGTTACCAGTTTTGCCAGCTCTTCGGCATAGCCGCGAACCTGTGTTTCGTCCTCGCCCTCGACCATTACACGCACCAAAGGCTCGGTACCCGACTTGCGCAGCAAGACCCGGCCACGCCCCGCCATGGCGGCAGTCACGCGCTCACTGGCCTCTTTGACAGCCGGATGCTCGATAGGGTTGTCACCGCCTGCAAAGCGCACGTTGAGCAGCACTTGCGGGCACTTGCGCAACGCCTGCCGCGCCTGGGCCAGGCTTTCTTCACGGCGACGCAGCGCCAGCAGCACCTGCAGCGCCGCAATGATCGCATCCCCGGTAGTCGTGTGCTGGAAGCAGACGATATGACCGGAATTTTCGCCACCCACCTGCCAATTACGCTCCAGCAGGTCGGCAATCACGTAGCGGTCACCGACATTGGCGCGCACAAACGGGATCCCCAGATCTGCCAGGGCCAGCTCCAGGCCAAGATTGCTCATCAAGGTACCGACGACGCCGCCTTGCAGCTTGTTACGCTCATGCAGGTCACGGGCGATGATGAACAACAGGTCGTCGCCATCGACGATCGCGCCAGTGTGGTCGACCATCAATACGCGGTCGCCATCACCATCGAACGCGATGCCCAAGTCGGCATGCTCAGCCAGGACAGCCGCCTGCAACTGCCCCATGTGGGTTGAGCCGCAGTTGTCGTTGATGTTCAGGCCGTTCGGCTGCGCCGACAGTACAGTAACGTCTGCGCCAAGCTCCTTGAACACACTCGGTGCGACTTTGTACGTCGCGCCGTGGGCGCAGTCGATGACGACCTTCAACCCGGCAAAATTGGTGCTGCTAGGCACGCTGCTTTTGCAAAACTCGATGTAACGGCCGGAAGCGTCGTTAATCCGCGAAACCTTGCCCAGCTTGCTCGATTCGACGACGGTCATCGGCGCATCCAGCAACTCTTCGATCATATGCTCGATCTCATCCGGCAGCTTGGTGCCCTGGCCTGAGAAGAACTTGATGCCGTTGTCATCGTGGGGATTGTGCGAAGCGCTGATCACGATACCGGCTTCAGCATGAAAGGTACGCGTCAGGTAAGCGATCGCCGGCGTAGGCATCGGCCCCAACAGCATCACATCAGCGCCGGCAGCAGACAGACCTGCCTCCAGCGCAGACTCAAACATATAACCCGAGATACGCGTGTCCTTACCCACCAGGATACGGCAGGCCCCCATGCTGCGGAACGCCATGCCGGCGGCCCAGCCCAGCTTGAGCATGAAATCGGGAGTAATCGGGAATTCGCCGACCCGACCGCGAATGCCATCGGTGCCAAAATACTTTTTAGTCATAAGTGCTCCATCATTCTTATTCGGCTGATTCAACCGCTGCGATCATCCGCACTACATCTATCGTCTCGGCCACGTCATGCACGCGCAAGATGCGCGCACCCTTGACCACGGCAAGTGCCGCAAGTGCCAGGCCGCCATGCAGCCGCTCACCCACGGGACGATTCAACGCCAGACCTATCATGCTCTTGCGCGAAACCCCGACCAACAAGGGGCGACCAAGGGCATGCAGGGATTCCATATGCTTGAACAGGCTTAAATTGTGCTGCAAGGTCTTGGCAAAGCCAAATCCCGGGTCGAGGATTATCCGCTCGGGAGCAATCCCCACCGCCGCGCATTGAGCCATGCGCTCGGCAAGGAAGCCTTTCACTTCACCGACCAGATTGTCGTAATGCGGGTCGTCCTGCATCGTGCCCGGCTCGCCAAGCATATGCATCAGGCAAACCGGCAGCCCCGTCGCGGCGGCCGCATCCAGAGCGCCATCGCGCTGCAAAGAGCGCACATCGTTGATCAACCCTGCACCCAGCCGCGCAGTTTCGCGCATAACAGCAGGGGTCGAGGTATCGACAGAGATGATGACGTCCAGCTCTTGATGGATGCGCTCGACAATCGGAGCAACCCGCTCCAGTTCCTCCAGGGGAGAAACTGCGCGCGCGCCGGGCCGGGTTGATTCGCCACCGACGTCAATCAGAGTCGCACCGGCAGCCACCATCGCTTCCGCATGGCGCAACGCAGCATCAAGCTGACTGAAGCGACCACCATCGGAAAAGGAATCAGGGGTTACATTAAGAATGCCCATAACGTGTGTATGGGCCAAATCAAGAACCCGGCTGCCGCAAGGCAACCGGGTCGAGGACAACGCAGAAGTCATTTCAAACCTTAATGGTCAGCAGCCGGGCCGCCGATCGGGGCTTCAGGGCGTTCGTTCTGTACCACTGGCGGCGTGCCCGAAGTACCCGAACCACCTTCCCAATCGCGAGGCTCGCGAGGCGTACGACCAGCCATGATGTCGTCAATCTGCTCGGCATCAATGGTCTCGTACTTCATCAGGGCATCAGCCATGGCGTCGAGCTTGTCGCGGTTGTCGGTGAGGATCTGCTTGGCCGTGCCGTAGCACTGGTCAATGATGCTGCGCACCTCGGAGTCGATCAGCTTGGCTGTCTCGCCGGAGAAGCTGGCAGCTTGACCACCACCACCGCGACCCAGGAATACTTCGCCTTCTTCCTCGGCATACATCAAAGGACCGAGTTTCTCCGACAGACCCCACTTGGTCACCATGTTCCGTGCAATCTGGCTGGCACGCATGATGTCGTTGGAGGCACCGGTGGTAACACCGTCGAAGCCCAGGGTCATCTCTTCGGCGATCCGGCCGCCATACAGCGAGCAGATCTGGCTGATCAAGGCACGCTTGGAGAGGCTGTAGCGATCCTCTTCCGGCAGGAACATGGTGACGCCCAGCGCCCGGCCACGAGGAATGATCGATACCTTGTAGACCGGGTCATGCTCAGGCACAACGCGACCAACAATGGCGTGACCGGCTTCATGATAAGCGGTGTTCTGCTTCTCTTTCTCGGACATGACCATGGATTTGCGCTCGGCGCCCATCATGATCTTGTCTTTCGCCAGCTCGAACTCCTTCATTTCAACGATGCGCTTGCCGGTACGGGCGGCAAACAGCGACGCCTCGTTCACCAGGTTGGCAAGGTCGGCACCGGAGAAGCCTGGAGTACCACGGGCAATCACGGCCGGAGCCACGTCGTCGCCCATTGGCACTTTGCGCATGTGTACTTTCAGGATCTGCTCACGACCGCGGATGTCTGGCAAACCGACAACGACCTGACGGTCAAAACGGCCCGGACGCAGCAACGCGGGGTCGAGTACGTCTGGACGGTTGGTTGCGGCGATCACGATGATGCCGTCGTTCATTTCAAAGCCGTCCATCTCAACCAGCAACTGGTTAAGCGTCTGCTCACGCTCATCATGACCGCCGCCCATGCCGGCGCCACGATGGCGACCAACGGCGTCGATTTCATCGATGAAGATGATGCACGGAGCGTGCTTCTTGGCCTGTTCGAACATATCGCGAACACGGCTGGCACCTACACCGACGAACATTTCGACGAAGTCGGAACCGGAAATGGTGAAGAAAGGTACTTTGGCTTCGCCGGCAATGGCCTTGGCCAACAGGGTTTTACCGGTACCTGGCGGGCCAACCATCAGCACACCGCGAGGAATACGGCCACCCAGGCGCTGGAACTTGCCCGGATCGCGCAGGAATTCAACCAGTTCGCCCACTTCTTCCTTGGCTTCGTCGCAGCCGGCAACGTCAGCCAGGGTGGTTTTCACCTGATCTTCGGAAAGCAGGCGTGCCTTGCTCTTGCCGAAGCTCATCGGCCCGCCCTTGCCTCCCGCACCACCTTGCATCTGGCGCATGAAGAACATGAACACGGCGATAATCACCAGTATCGGGAAGCTGGCCACCAGGAGCTGGGTCCAGATGCTCTGCTGCTCAGGCTGCTTGCCTTCGACAACCACATGGTTATCCACCAGGTCGCCGATCAGGCCATTGTCCTGGATTGCCGGACGGATGGTCTTGAAGCTGTCGCCATCGTTGCGCTTGCCGGTAATCACGTAGCCATCAACCGCTACGCGCTCGACCTTGCCATCCTTAACTTGCTGGATGAAGTCGGAATAGTTGAGGGTCTGCGGCTCGTTAGGGCTGGAGAAGTTGTTCATCACCGTCACGAGGACAGCCGCGATGATCAACCACAGGATCAGATTCTTTGCCATATCGTTCAATTAACTACCCTCTGAAGCAAGCTCCGCTACTGGCGCGTGCTTCGCATGATATTCACCGGCCTAACTTACTACATTACCTACAACTCTGGCAGGCGCCGTCTGTAACCCTTTGTGAAACTTTGACTACACAATATTCGTAAAGCTTCGTGACGAAAGCGATATAAAAAAACCTATCGCCTCCGTCAAATTTCTCAAAAACGCTCTTCACTGGCAGCGCCTTCAATGCCACGGAAGCCGCGACCCAGCAAATACTGCTCGCGAGACCTGTCCCGGGAAGAGTCAGGCTTGCGTGTCTGTACCTTGTCGAACAGTTTGCGGATGTTCTTGTGATACTCGTCGAAGCCTTCACCCTGGAAGACCTTGACCAGGAAGTCACCACCCGGACGCAGTACCCGTCCTGCCAGGTCCAGTGCCAATTCACACAGGAACATGGCTCGCGGCATATCAACAGCCGGTAATCCACTCATATTGGGGGCCATATCGGAAATCACAAGGTCTACCTGCGAATTTCCGACGGCCTCAAGGATCTGTGCCAGCACTTCGTCCTGGGTAAAATCGCCGTGAACAAAGGTCACGTCAGGGATGCTGTCCATTTCCAGGATGTCGGAAGCGATCAAACGACCTTGTCCACCAATCAGACGACTGGTCACCTGGGACCAGCCACCCGGGGCGGCACCCAGGTCGATAACGCTCATGCCAGGACGGATCAACTTGTCCTTTTCCTGGATCTCCAGCAGTTTGTAGCTGGCCCGGGAACGGTAGCCATCCTTTTGCGCCATTTTGACGTAAGGGTCGTTGAAATGCTCTTGCAGCCACTTAAGGCTAGTTTTGGAACGGGCCACGGGCCACCTCGAAAATAAAACGGGTCGTGATTAACTGGGCGGTCCCGGACTCGCTCGGGTAAACTGGCCGCCGCTTTTTACAAGATCAGACGCAGGGGTCAGATTATGCCGCTCACTCAAGAGCAGAAGAAACAGTACAAATCCATTGGCCACCATCTGAAACCAGTTTTGATTGTGGCTGACAACGGTTTGACTGAAGGTGTGTTAGCCGAACTTGAACGCGCATTGGGCGATCACGAGCTAATCAAGATCAAGGTCAGCATCCTTGATCGCGAGGCGCGCCTGGCAGCTATTGCAGAACTGTGCAAGGCTGGCAAAGCGGACCTGGTTCAGGTCATCGGCAAGATGGCGCTGCTGTATCGCAAGAACTTCAGCGCCAACAAGCAACTGTCGAACGTACACCGCTTCAAGTGAAACAAGGGTCACGGGCGTGCTTCGCACGCCCTGCCACTCCATCCTGGCGCCGGCTGTACAACCAGCACCAACCCGGAAAACCCTAGCACAAGATAGCTGAACAGCTGCCAGCGCAACGCCTCCGGCAGAAAGATGCGCACCACGCAAAACATTGCGCACGCATACAGCGCCATCAACAGCAGTTGCCCGCGAATATCCCGCCACAGACTCCCCAAGCCTTCGGCCTTGATCAGCACCAGCGCCTGAAGCGTCACGCACGCCGCTGCAAAACCTACCAGCAACGCGCTTAATAATCCGCTGACCTCATCGATCAGCAACGGTGCCAGGCCAATCAGGCCCAGCGCCGGCAGCACACCAATATGTAACAGCCATAGGCCGCCAACCCAAAGCATCTGGGCAAACTGCCAAAGCATGGCGCCCGCACGAAGCGGGCGCCGTCTTTCAGATGTGACGAACTTCGACAATCTCGTACTCGATCACGCCACCAGGCGTCTTGACGGCCACCACGTCACCCTCTTCCTTGGCAATCAAGGCGCGGGCCAGCGGCGAACCGACGGAGATCTTGCCGAGTTTGAAGTCGGCCTCGTCTTCACCCACGATGTGGTAAACCACGCTTTCGTCAGTCTCGACGTTGGCGATTTCCACGGTGGTGCCGAAAATCACCTTGCCGGTATGCGGGATGGTCGTGACGTCGATAACCACCGAATTCTGCAGGCGGCCTTCGATGTCACGGATCCGCGCCTCGACCATACCTTGCTGCTCGCGGGCAGCATGGTATTCAGCGTTTTCCTTCAGGTCACCCAATTCCCGGGCCGTACCGATGTCCTGGCTCAGCTTCGGACGGACGACCTTGGTCAGGTGGGCGTGCTCTTCTTCCAGGGCTTTTGCGCCCTGAACGGTCATTGGGTATTTGATCATGCCTTCAATCCTGCGTGTAGATCCTGCAAGCGACGCACGGTTTTTTCAGGACCGAACTTCAGCGCTTCGCAGATAGCTTCGCCAGCAGCAATGGTGGTGGTGCAGTAGATCTTGTGCTGCAAGGCGTTACGACGAATGGAGTAGGAGTCCGCGATCGACTGGCGACCTTCGGTGGTGTTGATGATCAAGGTGACTTCGTCATTCTTGATCATGTCGACCACGTGTGGACGGCCTTCCGTTACCTTGTTCACGCGACGCACTTTCAGGCCGGCAGCCTCGATCAGCTTGGCGGTCCCGGCAGTGGCCACGACTTCGAAGCCCAAGTTGATCAGATCACGGGCCACGCCTGCAACCAGCGGCTTGTCATCATCGCGCACGCTGATGAACGCAGTACCGCCGGTAGGCAGCACTTCGCTGGCGCCCATCTGGGCTTTGGCGAATGCTTCACCGAAGGTATCGCCCACGCCCATCACTTCACCGGTGGACTTCATCTCCGGGCCCAGGATCGGGTCCACACCAGGGAATTTGGCGAATGGGAACACCGCCTCTTTCACACTGTAGAAGTTCGGAATGATTTCCTTGGTGAAGCCGATTTCCTTCAAGGTCTTACCGGCCATCACACGGGCAGCAATCATTGCCAGGGAAACACCGATGCACTTGGAAACAAACGGCACGGTACGCGAGGCGCGCGGGTTGACTTCGATGACGTAGATGTCTTCGCCTTGCAGCGCCAACTGTACGTTCATCAGGCCGACCACGCCCAGCTCCAGGGCCATTTTCTTGACCTGTTCGCGCATCTCGTCCTGGATGTGTGCAGGCAGCGAGTATGGCGGCAGCGAGCAAGCGGAGTCACCGGAGTGAACGCCAGCCTGTTCGATGTGCTGCATGATCGCGCCGATCACCACGTCGGTGCCGTCGCAGACCGCATCCACGTCCATCTCGATGGCGCAGTTGAGGAAGTGGTCCAGCAGCACCGGGCTGTCGTTGGACACTTTCACCGCATCACGCAGGTAACGCTTGAGTTCGTCTTCTTCGTAGACGATTTCCATCGCCCGGCCGCCCAGCACGTAGGACGGACGCACCACCAGCGGGTAACCAATCTTGCTGGCCGCGCGGATCGCTTCGTCTTCGCTGCGCACAGTGGCGTTTGGCGGCTGACGCAGGTTCAGGCGCTCAACCATCTGCTGGAAGCGCTCACGGTCTTCGGCGCGGTCGATAGCGTCAGGGCTGGTACCGATGATCGGCACGCCAGCAGCTTCAAGTGCGCGCGCCAGTTTCAACGGGGTTTGGCCGCCGTACTGGACGATCACGCCTTTTGGCTTCTCGACACGGCAGATTTCCAGTACGTCTTCCAGCGTTACCGGCTCGAAGTACAGACGGTCGGAAGTGTCGTAGTCAGTAGAAACAGTTTCCGGGTTGCAGTTGACCATGATGGTCTCGTACCCGTCTTCGCGCAGGGCGAGAGCGGCGTGTACGCAGCAATAATCGAACTCGATGCCTTGGCCGATACGGTTTGGACCGCCGCCCAGGATCATGATCTTGTCGCGGCCCGACGGCGCGGCTTCGCACTCTTCCTCGTAGGTGGAGTACATGTATGCAGTGTCGGTGGCGAACTCGGCCGCACAGGTATCAACGCGCTTGTAGACCGGGAAGATGTCCAGCTTGTGGCGATGGGTGCGCAGGTTCTTCTCGGTCACGCCCAGCAGCTTGGCCAGACGCATGTCGGAGAAACCTTTGCGCTTGAGGCGGAACATCAGGTCGCGGTCGATGGAGGACAGACCGAGGGTCTTGACCTTCTCTTCTTCCTTGATCAGATCTTCGATCTGCACCAGGAACCACGGGTCGATCATGTTCATGCCGAAGATGTCTTCGACGGTCATGCCGGCGCGGAAAGCATCGGCCACGTACCAGATACGCTCGGCACCCGGCACGGTCAGCTCGCGCTTGAGCACGCTCATGCTTTCCGGGTTGCTCAGGTCGAGCTTCTCGTCCAGGCCGCAAACGCCCACTTCCAGGCCGCGCAGGGCTTTCTGCAGGGACTCCTGGAAGGTCCGGCCGATGGCCATGACTTCACCAACCGACTTCATCTGAGTGGTCAGGCGGGCGTCGGCTTTCGGGAATTTCTCGAAAGCGAAGCGTGGCAGCTTGGTGACGACGTAATCGATCGACGGCTCGAAGGAAGCCGGTGTTGCGCCGCCGGTGATTTCGTTCTGCAGCTCGTCCAGGGTGTAACCGATCGCCAGCTTGGCGGCGATGCGCGCAATCGGGAAGCCGGTAGCTTTCGATGCCAGCGCCGAAGAACGCGATACACGCGGGTTCATCTCGATCACAACCATGCGGCCAGTGTCCGGGCAGATGCCGAACTGGACGTTGGAGCCACCGGTTTCCACACCGATCTCACGCAGCACCGCCAAAGAGGCGTTACGCATGATCTGGTATTCCTTGTCCGTCAGGGTCTGTGCCGGCGCAACGGTGATCGAATCACCGGTGTGCACGCCCATCGGGTCGAAGTTTTCGATCGAGCAGACGATGATGCAGTTGTCCTTCTTATCGCGGACAACCTCCATCTCATATTCTTTCCAGCCGATCAGGGATTCGTCGATCAGCAGCTCTTTGGTCGGAGACAGGTCCAGGCCGCGGGCGCAGATTTCTTCGAACTCTTCACGGTTGTAAGCGATACCGCCGCCGGTGCCGCCCATGGTGAAGGACGGACGGATGATGCACGGGAAGCCCAGGCGCTCCAGGACCGCGTTGGCCTCTTCCATGCTATGGGCGATACCGGAACGCGGGCAATCAAGACCGATGGACTTCATGGCCTTGTCGAAACGCGAACGGTCTTCAGCCTTGTCGATGGTGTCGGCATTGGCGCCGATCATCTCTACGCCGAACTTCTCCAGGACGCCTTCGCGCTCCAGGTCCAGTGCGCAGTTCAGGGCGGTCTGGCCACCCATGGTTGGCAGCAGTGCGTCCGGACGCTCTTTCTCGATGATCTTGGCAACGGTCTGCCACTTGATCGGCTCGATGTAGGTGGCGTCGGCCATGTCCGGGTCGGTCATGATGGTGGCCGGGTTGGAGTTCACCAGGATGACGCGGTAGCCCTCTTCGCGCAGGGCTTTACAGGCCTGGGCGCCGGAGTAGTCGAATTCGCAGGCCTGGCCGATCACGATCGGGCCAGCGCCGAGAATCAGGATGCTTTTTATGTCTGTACGTTTTGGCATGGGTTTGTCACTCAAATCCGCAGGTCAGTCGGCAAGCCGTCTTGAACAATCTTTGAAGAGCCCGAGGGGGCCGCCGGTTTCCCGGGCCGCCCTCAGGCCGCTCAGTTAGCGTCGCTTGGCCATCTCATTGATGAAACGGTCGAACAGCGGCGCTACGTCGTTCGGGCCCGGGCTTGCTTCAGGGTGGCCCTGGAAGCTGAACGCGCTCTTGTCGGTGCGCTCGATACCTTGCAGGGAACCGTCGAACAGCGACTTGTGAATCGCCCGGACGTTGCCCGGCAGCGTCGCTTCATCCACCGCAAAACCGTGGTTCTGGCTGGTGATCATCACGACGCCAGTGTCCAGGTCCTGCACCGGGTGGTTGGCACCGTGGTGGCCGTGACCCATTTTCAGGGTCTTGGCGCCGGAAGCCAGGGCGAGCAGCTGGTGGCCGAGGCAGATGCCGAATACCGGGATCTCGGTTTCCAGCACTTCCTTGATCGCCTTGATGGCGTAGTCGCAAGGCTCCGGGTCACCCGGGCCGTTGGACAGGAACACGCCGTCCGGCTGCAGGGCCAGTACGTCGTTGGCCGGGGTCTGCGCAGGCACCACGGTCACGCGGCAACCGCGCTCGACCAGCATGCGCAGGATGTTGTGCTTGATACCGTAGTCGTAGGCCACGACGTGGTACGGCAGTTCGGAAGCTTCGATGGTCGCGTGGCTGTCGGTCTTCAAGTCCCAGACGGTGGAGCGCCACTCGTACGTTTCCTTGGTGCTGACGACTTTCGCCAGATCCATGCCTTTCAGGCCAGGGAAACCTTGGGCCGCTGCAATCGCTGCTTCTTCGGAGATGTTGTCACCGGCCATGATGCAGCCGTTCTGCGAGCCTTTTTCACGCAGGATGCGTGTCAGGCGACGCGTATCGATACCGGCGATCGCCACAACGTTGTTGGCTTTCAGGTAATCGGACAGGGACATCGTGTTACGCCAGTTGCTCGCTACCAGTGGCAGGTCACGAATGACCAGGCCAGCCGACCAGACACGATCAGACTCGGCGTCTTCCGGTGTAGTACCGGTGTTGCCGATGTGCGGATAGGTCAGGGTAACGATCTGTTGGGCGTAGGAAGGATCAGTAAGGATTTCCTGATAGCCGGTCATGGCGGTGTTGAACACCACCTCTCCAACGGTCTGACCGTCGGCTCCAATGGCTTCGCCGCGAAAAATGCTGCCATCAGCAAGGGCGAGTATGGCTGGCTTAGTCAAGAAGACCTCCCGTAAATAAAGCCTGAAAGGGCGATCGCAGGTTGTAAAAAAGCGGAGTGACGTATGGACACGTCACCCCGCTTCTTCACTGAATTATTCTGCGCGCTTTTAGTGGACACACTAAAGCTGTAGCTTACAGAAAAAGGCTTTTTTGGTCCACCGCTAATGAGCCTTAAAGGCAGGGGAATGCGACAGGACGTCGCCTAGCGGGTAAAAACGGGGCCTCAGCATATTCCTGAGACCCCGTTTTAGCTACTTCTTAATGCAGGTCCAGCACGTCGCGCATGTCGTACAGGGCCGGCGTACGACCCTCCAGCCACAGCGCCGCACGTACGGCACCCTTGGCGAACGTCATGCGGCTAGACGCCTTGTGGGTGATCTCAAGACGCTCACCCTCGGTTGCGAACAGCACGGTGTGATCGCCCACCACATCACCGCCGCGAACGGTGGCAAAACCGATGGTGTCGTGGGCGCGGGCACCGGTATGGCCTTCGCGGCCATACACCGCCACCTTCGACAGGTCACGACCCAGGGCATCGGCAATCGCCTCGCCCATACGCAATGCCGTACCGGACGGCGCATCGATCTTGTGCCGGTGATGAGTCTCGATGATCTCGATGTCAGCCTCATCACCCATCACCCGCGCCGCCATGTCGAGCAGCTTCAGCGACAGATTGACGCCGACGCTGAAATTGGCCGCGAACACGATTGGAATATCCTTGCCCGCCTCCACCAGCAGCTGCTTTTGCTCGGCGCTCAGGCCCGTTGTGCCGATCACCATGGCCTTGCCCGCCTTGCGGCAGAACGCCAGGTTTTTCAGCATCACGTCCGGCAGGGTGAAATCGATCAGCACGTCGAACTCGTCGGCAACCTGCTCCAGATTGCCGGACAACGAAACGCCGATCCGCCCCAGGGACGCCAACTCACCGGCGTCCGCACCAATCAAGGTGCTGCCGGGACGAACAATCGCCGCCGTCAGCCCGGAGGCCGGCGAGCGCGCCTGCACGGCCTCGACCAGGGTCTTGCCCATGCGCCCGGCAGCGCCCATCACCGCGATACGTCGCATACTCACTTCCTTACAGGTCGCCGAAGAAGCGCTTCACGCCTTCGAACCAGCCGGTGGTTTTTGGCGAATGAGTGTCATCGCCGGCCAGGGAGCTGCGGAACTCTTCCAGCAGTTCGCGCTGACGACGCCCCAGGTTCACCGGCGTCTCTACCGCCACACGGCACATCAGGTCACCAGCACCGCCACCGCGCACCGGCGCAACGCCTTTGCCACGGATACGGAATTGCTTGCCGGTCTGCGTACCCTCAGGGATCTTCAGCTTGACCCGACCGTCCAGCGTCGGAATCTCGAGCTCGCCACCCAGGGCCGCATCGACAAAGCTGATCGGCACTTCACAGAACAAATGCTTGCCGTCGCGCTGAAAGATCGAGTGCTCGCGCACATTGATCACCACGTACAGGTCGCCCGTCGGGCCGCCCTGAGTGCCCGCCTCGCCTTCGCCCGACAGACGAATGCGGTCGCCGGTATCAACACCCGCCGGCACTTTCACCGAGAGGGTCTTGTACTCTTCGACACGCCCTTCGCCGTGGCACGAGTCGCACGGATCGGAAATGATCTTGCCCTGCCCGTGGCAGCGCGGGCAGGTTTGCTGCACCGAGAAGAAGCCTTGCTGCATGCGTACCTGGCCGATACCGCCGCAAGTCGGGCAAGTGATCGGCGAGGAGCCCTTCTTGGCGCCCGAACCGTCGCACGGCTTGCAATTGACCAGCGTCGGAACACGGATATTGACGCTGGTGCCGCGCACCGCTTCTTCCAGGTTCAGCTCCAGGGTGTAGCGCAGGTCGCTGCCACGCTGGGCACCGCCACGCTGGCCACCGCGGCCGCCGCCAAAGAAGTCGCTGAACACGTCGCCGAAAATATCGGAGAAGTTCTGCCCGCCGAAACCGGCACCGCCGCCACCCATGCTTGGGTCGACACCGGCATGGCCATACTGGTCGTAAGCGGCGCGCTTGTTCGGATCACACAGGCATTCGTAGGCCTCATTGGCCTCTTTGAACAGCTCTTCGGATTCTTTGCTATCCGGATTACGGTCCGGGTGGTGCTTCATCGCCAGGCGACGGTAAGCCTTTTTCAGGTCCGCCTCGCTGGAGCCACGCTCCACACCCAACACTTCGTAATAGTCACGCTTTGCCATAAGTCTTTGCACTCTTAAGGACGTCCGGCAAAACCCTCCTGAGCCTTGCCAAACTCGTTGAGCCCCAATACAGGCCCGGACCCAACTCACGTCAATTCAACGATCCTGGTCGTTACTGCTTTCAACCGGAAACCGGCCAAAAACGCGGTGACTGTCGTCCGGAAAGCAGGAGCATTCCCGATCACACCGCCAGCATCCGAGCGTTGTCGCATGCTGTAAAAATTCGCGTACCCCAGACACGCCAACGCGGGAGCAAGCTCCCGCGCGGCGACATCCTACCAGTCACCGCTTGTGAGCGGTCAACCGGGCGACCAAGTTACTTCTGGTCTTTGACTTCTTCGAACTCGGCATCGACAACATCGTCGTGCTTGGCTTCAGGTTCTGCCTGGTGTGCAGCACCATCAGCCGGCTGGCCTTGTTCGGCGTACATTTTCTGAGCCACTGGCGCAGAGACTTTCGACAGCTCTTCAACCTTGGCTTCGATAGCAGCCTTGTCGTCGCCTTTAACGGCGGCTTCCAGGGCAACTACTGCGGCTTCGATTGCAGTTTTCTCTTCGGCAGTCACTTTGTCGCCAGCGTCAGCGATCATTTTGCGAGTCGAGTGAACCAGTGCATCACCCTGGTTACGGGCAGCGGCCAGCTCTTCGAACTTGCGGTCTTCGTCAGCGTTGGCTTCAGCGTCACGGATCATCTGCTGGATTTCTTCCTCGGACAGACCCGAGTTAGCCTTGATCACGATCGACTGAGTCTTGCCGGTGGCCTTGTCTTTGGCGCCTACGTGCAGAATGCCGTTGGCGTCGATGTCGAAGGTCACTTCAATTTGCGGCACGCCACGTGGTGCTGGTGGAATCTCGGCCAGGTCGAACTTGCCCAGGGACTTGTTCTGACCGGCTTGCTTACGCTCACCTTGCAGCACGTGAATGGTCACGGCGCCCTGGTTGTCATCGGCAGTCGAGAACACTTGCGATTTCTTGGTAGGAATCGTGGTGTTTTTCTCGATCAGCGCAGTCATCACGCCGCCCATGGTTTCGATACCCAGGGTCAGCGGGCTTACGTCCAGCAGCAGAACGTCTTTCACGTCGCCGGCCAATACCGCGCCCTGGATGGCAGCACCCATGGCAACTGCTTCGTCCGGGTTCACGTCTTTACGCGCTTCTTTACCGAAGAACTCGGTCACCAGCTTCTGAACCAGTGGCATACGGGTCTGACCGCCCACCAGGATCACGTCGTTGATCGCGCCAACGTCGATACCCGAGTCTTTCAGCGCAATGCGGCAAGGCTCGATGGTGCGTTGAACCAGGTCTTCTACCAGCGCTTCCAGCTTGGCGCGGGAGATTTTCACGTTCAAGTGCTTAGGACCGGTAGCGTCTGCAGTGATGTACGGCAGGTTCACGTCGGTCGAATTGCTCGAAGACAGTTCGATCTTGGCTTTCTCAGCGGCTTCTTTCAGGCGCTGCATGGCCAGCGGGTCACCCTTGAGGTTCATGCCGCTTTCTTTCTTGAATTCGTCAACGAGGTAGTCGATCAGACGAATGTCAAAGTCTTCACCGCCCAGGAACGTGTCACCGTTGGTGGCCAACACTTCGAACTGGTGCTCGCCATCGACTTCAGCGATTTCGATCACGGAAACGTCGAAGGTACCGCCACCCAGGTCGTAAACGATCACAGTGTGGTCGCCCTTGGCCTTGTCCATACCGTAGGCCAGAGCGGCTGCGGTTGGTTCGTTGATGATACGTTTCACGTCCAGGCCAGCAATACGGCCGGCGTCTTTGGTCGCCTGGCGCTGGCTGTCGTTGAAGTAGGCCGGAACGGTGATCACCGCTTCAGTCACGGCTTCACCGAGGTAGTCTTCGGCGGTTTTCTTCATCTTTTTCAAGATTTCAGCCGAGATTTGTGGCGGCGACATTTTCTGGCCGTTCACTTCAACCCAGGCGTCACCGTTGTCAGCCTTGGCGATTTTGTACGGGACCATCTTGATGTCTTTCTGTACGACTTCTTCGTCGAACTTACGACCGATCAGACGCTTCACCGCGTACAGGGTGTTATGCGGATTGGTCACAGCTTGACGCTTGGCGGACTGGCCCACGAGGATTTCGCCGTCGTTGGCATAAGCCACGATGGACGGAGTGGTGCGTGCGCCTTCGGCGTTTTCAATAACTTTGGATACGCCGTTTTCCAGCACGGAGACGCAGGAGTTGGTAGTCCCCAGGTCGATACCGATAATTTTGCCCATGATTTACTCTCCCGAAACTTAGATTTTTTTGCCGCAGCAGTGGTGGCTAACTGCGGCAGTACTTAAACGCTTGACTTATAGATGGGGCCGTTACGACTTATTTCAAGCCTGCTCATCAATAGAAGGTGCAACCGGTGCAGGAGCCTTGCTCACCACAACCATTGCCGGGCGCAGCAAGCGACCGTTGAGCTGGTAACCCTTCTGGAACACCTTCAATACGCTGTTCGGCTCAAGATCAGCGTTTTCCTGCATCGCCATTGCCTGGTGATGCTCGGCATTGAACGGCTCGCCGCCTTGCGGATCGATGGCTTCCAGCTGATAACGCTTCAGGGTGTCCTGGAACATTTTCAGGGTCAGTTCGATCCCTTCGCGCATTGGGCGGATGTTTTCGTCGTCCGGGTTGGACAGCTCAAGGCCACGCTCCAGGCTGTCGATGATCGGCAACAGATCACCGGCAAATTTTTCCAGGGCGAATTTGTGAGCTTTTTCTACATCCTGCTCGGCGCGGCGGCGGACGTTCTGCAGATCGGCGGCAACACGCAACGATTGATCCTGTGCGCCTGCCAATTGCTCTTCGAGCACTTGCACACGAGCGGCCAGGTCTTCACCTGCGGCCTGGTTGGCGTCTGGATTTTGCGTATCCTGCGTCTGTTCGTCAGCCATAGATTTCTCCTTTCAAAATCATGCGCGAACTCGACTCGCGCTTCTGTTCCGGTATATGGGGCCACAATTTTCAGGTTCAAGGGTTGAGGCGTTACCAAAAGTCTTTCACTTGTCCTGGATCAATTCTTATCAATCATTCCCTGTTGCGCTTAAAAAGCGATTTATTCAAGCAAATCGGACTAAGCATCAGGATTGTCACCTCCAAATAAAACACTGTATAAATAACCAGACCTAAAGCCTGGGAGCGGCCGTCATGCTGGTGCACCTGTCCGTACATAACTACGCCATCGTTGAACATCTGGATCTTGAACTGGATCGCGGGATGAGCGTAATCACAGGCGAAACCGGCGCCGGCAAGTCGATCATGCTCGACGCTCTGGGCCTGACCCTGGGTGATCGCGCCGACAGCGGGGTGGTACGCCCGGGCGCCGACAAGGCCGACATCCTCGCCACCTTTGACCTGGCCGATATCCCGGAAGCCGAGGCCTGGCTTGCCGAGCGCGACCTTAACAATGAAGGCCCGTGCATCCTGCGCCGGGTGATCACGGCCGAAGGGCGCTCCCGCGGCTATATAAATGGCACGCCCTGCCCGCTCGGCGATTTGAAAGCCCTGGGCGAACTGCTGATCGATATCCACAGCCAGCATGAACACCAGTCCCTGCTGAAAACCGACACCCATCGCCGACTCCTCGACGAATACGCCGGTGCCACCGATCTTGCGCGCCAGGTGCAATTGGCTGCGCAGCGCTGGCGCCAGACCCGCCAGGAGCTGGAGCGCCTTTCCAACTCCGGCGATGAGCAGCGTGCCCGCCACCAATTGCTCAGCTACCAACTGGAAGAGCTGGAAAGCCTGGGGCTCGGCGAGACGGAACTGGAGCAACTGGAACAGGAACACAAGAACCTCACCAACGCCGAAACCCTGCTGGGCATCTGCCGGCAAGTGGTGGAGCAGTGCAGCGAAAGTGATTCCGGCAATGTGCTCAACGCCCTGACTGCAAGCCTGAACCGACTATCCAGCGTGAATAACGCATCAGGCTCGCTGAACGAAGCCACCACCTTGCTGACCAGCGCGCAAATCCAGGTAGAAGAAGCCGTGGGCGAGCTGAACCGCTTCCTCGATCACTTCGATGCCGACCCAGCCCGCCTGCAGGATATAGAAGAGCGCCTGGATACCATCTACACCCTGGCGCGCAAACACCGGATCCAGCCGACCGAAGTCGCAACCATGCAGCAAAAGCTGCTGGATGAAATTGAAACCCTGAACGCCAACGACGAATCCATCGAGCGGCTGGGTGAAGAGCTGGCGTCCTTCGCTCGCCATTATCACGAGAAAGCCCGAGAGCTCAGCGACCTGCGCCATCAGGCAGCGACCGGCCTGGCCAGCGCGGTGGAGCAGGAAATCCAGCGCCTGGGCATGCCCGGCGGGCGCTTCACCATCGAGCTGCACACCAATACCAGCAATGAGCTGCTGCCCAACGGCCTTGAACAGGTAGAACTGTTGGTCAGCGCGAACCCGGGCCAGCCACTCAAGGCACTGGCAAAGGTAGCTTCCGGCGGCGAGCTGTCGCGGATCAGCCTGGCGATTCAGGTGATCACCGCCCAGACCTCTCGCGTGCCCACGCTGGTATTCGATGAAGTGGACGTAGGGATCGGCGGCCCGACTGCCGAGATCGTGGGCCAGTTGCTGCGCCGGCTGGGCGATCGCGGCCAGGTACTGACCGTCACCCACTTGCCACAAGTAGCCGCCCAGGGGCATCAGCACTTGTTCGTGCACAAGGTGCGAGGCAGCGATGCGACCCATACCGCCGTGTCCAAGCTGAACAAGACTGAACGGGTAGAAGAAGTGGCGCGGATGCTCGGCGGCATCGACCTGACCAAGGAGTCCTTGGCTCACGCGAAAAAAATGGTGGTAACCGCGAAGGTCTGAAGCCTGGCTTACTGAGTATTTTCTTTCTATAGAAAGCACGAAGGCGACCCTAGGGTCGCCTTCGATCGTTTCGCAGAGCGAATCTGCGTAGCTTTCTTACTTTTTCTTACGTATGTAGAGAACCAGATTGTGGTCCACCAAATCGAATCCATGCTGCTCAGCGATCATATGCTGGAGCTTCTCGATTTCCGGACTGGTGAACTCGATAACCTCATTGGTATCCAGGTCAACCATGTGGTCGTGATGACCGCCGTCGGCCAATTCGAACACTGCATGACCGCCGTCGAAATTATGACGAACCACCAGTCCTGCTGCTTCAAACTGGGTCAGAACACGGTAAACCGTGGCCAGGCCGACGTCCTCGTTAGACTCCATCAGCGCCTTGTATACATCCTCGGCACTCATGTGGCGCTGCTCAGCAGAATCGAGCATTTGTAGAATCTTGACTCGTGGCAGAGTCACTTTAAGACCGGCTTTGCGTAGTTCGCTATTTTCAACCATGGTTAGCTTTCTCGCGGATGCTGCTTCGCAGCTTCTCTTAATACGGGTATGATCGGCGTTTACGTTGTCCCAGCCAAGATAGTGGAAGTCGCCCACCGATGCAAAACACCAAGCTCTTGCTAACCAGTTTCACCTTTGTGGGACTGCTCGCACTCGCCGGTTGTTCATTCCCCGGGGTTTACAAAATCGACATCCAGCAGGGCAATGTCGTCACGCAGGACATGATAGACCAGTTACGCCCGGGAATGACCCGACGGCAAGTACGGTTTATCATGGGCAATCCCCTGCTGACCGACACATTCCATGCCGATCGCTGGGATTATCTCTATAGCATCCAACCTGGTGGCGGTGAACGCCAGCAGGAGCGGGTCAGTGTCATCTTCAATGGCAATGACCAGCTCGTCAGCCTGTCGGGGGACTTCAAACCGGGCGTAAGCCGCGATGAAGCCTTGCTGGGCAAGGACAACGGCACCACCGCTCCTGCGCCCGCGCAGAACGAGGAGAAGCCCAAGTCCGAGGTACCGGCCAAGCCCGGCTCCTTGCTGGACGAGATCCAGAAAGGCGTCGACGGCGTACAAACCGTTCCGGTGCCGACTCCAGAACCCCTGGATGCCAGCCCGCAATAAGTTTGCAGCGCTCGATAAAAAGCCCGGCATGCCGGGCTTTTTGTTGCCTGCTGTTTCGCAAGCTATGAATTCTGCTGCTTTGCCTTGGCAGCCTTGGCTGCACGCAAACGACGTATCTCCATCGGATCTGCGAGCAATGGCCGATAGATCTCGATTCGGTCTCCAGCCTGCACCACACGCACGTCAGCGTCTGCCACCACCTTGCCGAAAATCCCCAAGGGGCAATCCTGCAGATTCAGCTCCGGAAATTGCGCAGCCATCCCCGAGCCCAACACTGCGGCCCTGAGGGTTGAGCCCGGTGCTACTGCCAGGCTCATCAACACCTGGCGATCCATCGCGGCATACACCACCTCGATTTCAACCAATGGCTCAGCCATGCATTTGCTTGGCGCGCTGGCAAAACGCGTCCACCAGAGTATTGGCCGCCTGATTGAACAGTGGCCCCAGGGTGGCACGCACGATAGGGCCGGCATAGTCGAACGACAGGTCCAGGCTGATCTTGCAGGCTTTCTCGTTCAACGCCTTGAACACCCACACACCGTGCAACTGAGTGAACGGACCTTCTTCGAGATTCATCTCGATGGACTGCCCGGGCACCAGCGTGTTGCGCGTGACAAAGTGCTGGCTCAAGCCGCCCTTTGCCACCCCCACGCTGGCAACCATGTGCTCATCACTGCTCTCCAACACCTCGGCAGTCGAACACCAAGGCAGGAACTCCGGGTAACGCGCCACGTCGTTGACCAGGTCATAGAGCGCCTGTGCCGGATAAGGCAGCAGGGCCGAACGTTGAATATGCGTCGTCATGTGAGCGTTATTTCCACAGCTGAGCGGCAAACATCGCGAAAGGACAACAGGATTCGCGAAAGAAAAAAATCAAAAACCAGCCTGCATTGTCCGGGATTCATTCAACACGCTCAAGCACGCAGGTTGACCGTAGCCGACGCGCTCGCAACTCCCTATAATGCCGCCCCTATGGCTAAACAAAAGAAACACCCAACAGGGACCATCGCGCAAAATAAAAAGGCGCGACACGATTACTTCATCGAACATCGTTTCGAGGCTGGTCTGGTCCTGGCCGGCTGGGAAGTAAAAAGTCTGCGTGCCAGCAAGCTGCAGCTGGTCGACAGTTATGTGCTGCTCAAAGACGGCGAGGCATGGCTGCTCGGCAGTCATATCACGCCGCTGATGACCGCGAGCACCCACGTGATCGCCGACCCGGTGCGCACGCGCAAGCTGTTGCTCAATGCCCGCGAGCTGGAAAAGCTCCACGCCGCCGTGCAGCAAAAGGGCTACGCCTGTGTCTGCCTGTCGTGGTACTGGAGCAAGCACCTGGTCAAGTGCGAGATCGCACTGGGCAAGGGCAAGAAGGAATACGACAAGCGTGATACCGAGCGCGAGCGCGATTCCAACCGGGAATTGCAGCGTGCCGTGCGTAACAAGGGCAAGGAAGACTGACTTTCTTGTGACTTGATGTGGATGAGGGAGCCGGCTCCCTCATCCACAGCATTTGCTACATCCCTTTGCGCCGCTCCGCCCGGGCCATGCGCTGAACCTCCTGCCGCACTTCCTCCAGCACTTCCTGCACATACAGCAGGTGACGTGTTGAGACTTCCCGTGCCTGCTCTGCACGCCCCTCGATAATCGCCAGATACAGGTCCCGATGCTGATTGATCAGCATGTCGCGGGTCTCCGTACGCTGCTGGTACATGCCGCCAATATTGGTCACCACATTACGCTTGAGCAGGTCGAACAAGCCGCGAATGGTGTGCAGCAATACCGCGTTATGGCTGGCCTCGGCGATGGCCAGGTGAAACCTCGCATCCGCCGCGCCCTCTTCCGCCCGGCTCACTTCATCCGAGCGCGTGTAGCAATCCTGCAACTCCTCGAACGCTGCCGTTAGCCGCTCGCGGTCCACCTCAGTGGCACGCAACGCTGCGTAATACGCGCACGAGGCCTCCAGGGTCTGACGAAACTCCAGAAGATCACGCTGAGCCTCCGGATTATTTTCCAGCAGATGCAGCAGCGGATCACTGAAGGTTGAACCCAGCGACTCCACCACATAATTGCCACCACCTTGGCGACTGATCAGCAAACCTTTTGCCACCAGCTTCTGGATCGCCTCACGCAACGACGGCCGCGACACCCCGAACTGCTCGGCCAGTGCGCGCTCGGCCGGCAAGCGCTC
The DNA here is from genome assembly GCF_013386245.1 of Pseudomonas sp. 21615526. Lineage (NCBI taxonomy): Bacteria > Pseudomonadati > Pseudomonadota > Gammaproteobacteria > Pseudomonadales > Pseudomonadaceae > Pseudomonas > Pseudomonas sp. 21615526. Next base: position 32,613 of record NZ_JACAOM010000074.1, read on the forward strand.
GCCCGACTTCAGCGTGCCCTCAAGGATCATGCCCTCAAGCTGCTCGACGATGTCGTCAGACAAACGGCGCTGACGCACCTGATCAAACCCCATAACTCACTCTCCACCATCCCGACCACTCGCCGGGGCCCCTATTCTGGCCTATCGCCGCGTATCCGGCACCTATCAGAACGCCCTCGTTTAAGCCAATCAGCCCCCACCAACCCCGACCTACGACCAAAGATTCACAAGCGGCAAATTGACACATCCCCCAGAAGGCTTTTAACCTAGCCAACGGTGATTGTAAATTGGTAATACCAATTACCCAAATCATCCAAGCAGTGCCTGACCAACAACAATTAGGGGCCACCCCATATGCAAACCTGGCAACAGCTCTACAGCCCGCTCGGCAGCCTCGGCCTGTCCGCACTGGCCGCCGTCATTCCTATCGTATTTTTCTTCCTGGCCCTGGCGGTGTTTCGCCTCAAAGGCCACGTTGCGGGCAGCATCACCCTGGCACTGTCGATCCTGGTGGCGATCTTTGCCTTCCAGATGCCGGTCGACATGGCGCTCGCCGCCGCCGGTTATGGCTTCGCCTACGGCCTATGGCCAATCGCCTGGATCATCGTCGCCGCCGTATTCCTGTACAAACTGACGGTCAAGAGCGGCCAGTTCGAAATCATCCGCAGCTCCGTGCTGTCGATTACCGACGACCAGCGCCTGCAAGTGCTGCTGATCGGCTTCTGCTTCGGCGCGTTCCTGGAAGGCGCCGCCGGTTTCGGCGCACCGGTGGCGATTACCGCCGCACTGCTGGTAGGCCTGGGTTTCAACCCGCTGTACGCCGCCGGCCTGTGCCTGATTGCCAACACCGCCCCCGTTGCGTTCGGCGCACTGGGGATTCCGATCATCGTGGCCGGGCAAGTGACCGGGATCGACGCGTTCAAGATCGGCGCCATGGCCGGCCGCCAGTTGCCGCTGCTGTCGCTGTTCGTGCCGTTCTGGCTGGTGTTCATGATGGACGGCCTGCGCGGCGTCAAGGAAACCTGGCCTGCCGCGCTGGTTGCGGGCCTGAGCTTCGCCGTTACCCAGTTCTTCACCTCGAACTACATCGGCCCGGAACTGCCGGACATCACCTCGGCCCTGGCCAGCCTGATTTCCCTGACCCTGTTCCTGAAAGTCTGGCAGCCCAAGCGCAATGCCGGCGCGCAAATCGTTGGCGCAACGTCCGGCACTGCCGTCACTGCCAGCGCCGGGGGCTTTGGCCTGCCTCGCAACACCCTGGCTTCGCCTTACAGCCTGGGGGAAATTTTCAAGGCCTGGTCGCCGTTCCTGATCCTGACCGTGCTGGTCACCATCTGGACCCTCAAGCCGTTCAAGGCGATGTTCGCCGCCGGCGGCGCGATGTACAGCTCGGTATTCAACTTTGCGATCCCGCACCTGGATCAACTGGTGATCAAGGTTGCGCCCATCGTTGCAACCCCGACAGCCATCCCGGCGGTATTCAAGCTTGATCCGATTTCCGCGACCGGCACGGCGATTTTCTTCTCCGCCCTGGTATCGATGCTGGTGCTGAAGATTGATTTCAAAACTGGTCTGACCACCTTGAAAGAAACCTTTTATGAGCTGCGCTGGCCGATCCTTTCCATCGGCATGGTGCTGGCCTTTGCCTTCGTCACCAACTATTCGGGCATGTCATCAACCATGGCCCTGGTGCTGGCGGCTACCGGCGCGGCATTCCCGTTCTTCTCGCCATTCCTTGGCTGGCTCGGGGTATTCCTGACGGGTTCTGATACTTCATCCAACGCCCTGTTCAGCTCGCTGCAAGCCACCACCGCGCACCAGATCGGCGTCAACGACACCTTGCTGGTAGCAGCGAACACCAGCGGCGGCGTGACCGGCAAGATGATCTCGCCGCAGTCGATCGCCGTGGCATGCGCCGCGACTGGCCTGGTGGGCAAGGAATCCGACCTGTTCCGCTTTACCCTCAAGCACAGCCTGTTTTTCGCGACGATCGTCGGGCTGATCACCTTGGCCCAGGCTTACTGGTTCACCGGTATGCTGGTGCACTAAGACCTGCACGCGATAGGGTAAGAACCGACGCCGGGCAGCGATTCCGGCGTCTGCTATTTCTGGAGGACCGATGAGCCTGCCTGCTGCTTTTCTGAGCGACGCCGCACAACTGATCCCGAAAGATCGTCGTTTCGACGATCCACTTTCCACACTCGCCTTCGGCACCGACGCGAGTTTTTACCGACTGATCCCACAACTGGTAATCCGTGTTGAGTCGGAAGATGAAGTGGTGGCGTTGCTGCAACTGGCTCAACGCGATCGCGTGCCGGTGACCTTTCGTGCGGCGGGCACCAGCCTTTCCGGCCAGGCCATCAGCGACTCGGTACTGATCGTGCTGGGGGACAATTGGAACGGGCGCGAGATTCGCGGCCAGGGCACACAAATCCGCTTGCAGCCCGGCGTGATCGGGGCGCAGGCCAACGCCTGGCTGGCACCGTTCGGGCGCAAGATCGGCCCGGACCCGGCGTCGATCAATGCCTGCAAAATTGGCGGCATCGTCGCCAACAATGCCAGCGGCATGTGCTGCGGCACGGCGCAGAATACCTATCACACCCTGGCGGGCATTCGCTTGGTACTGGCCGACGGCAGCCGCCTGGACACGGAAGATCCGGCCAGTGTTGCGGCCTTTCGCCAACGTCACGGCGACCTGCTTGAACGCCTGGCAACCCTGGGTCGCGAAACCCGGGCAAATGCTGAACTGGCTGCAAAAATCCGCCACAAATACCGTCTGAAAAATACCACCGGGTTGTCACTCAACGCCCTGGTGGATTTCGACGAGCCACTGGATATCCTCAGCCATTTGCTGGTCGGCTCCGAAGGCACCCTGGGCTTTATCAGCGCAGTGACCTACGACACGGTGATCGATCACCCCAACAAAGCCTCGGCCCTGATCGTGTTCCCGGATGTGGAAACCTGCTGCAACGCGGTGACCGTACTCAAAACCCAACCTGTTTCAGCGGTTGAACTACTGGACCGCCGCAGCATGCGTTCGGTGCAGGACAAACCCGGCATGCCGGCTTTCGTACAGCAGCTATCGGAAAATGCCTGCGCCCTGCTGATCGAATCCCGCGCCGCCTCGCCCTCGCTGCTGCATGAGCAACTGGCGCTGATCATGGCCTCCCTGGCCAGCTTCCCAGTGGAGAAACAAGTCGACTTCACTGAAGACCCGGTGGAAAACGCCCGCCTGTGGGCGATCCGCAAAGACACTTTCCCCGCCGTGGGCGCCGTGCGTAAAACCGGCACCACCGTGATTATCGAAGACGTGACCTTCCCGGTGGAACAACTGGCCATTGGCGTTAATCGCCTGATCGAGCTGTTCGACAAACATCACTACGACGAAGCGATCCTTTTCGGACACGCCCTGGAAGGCAATCTGCACTTCGTCTTCACCCAAGGCTTCAACAGCGCGCAAGAAGTCGCACGCTACCAGGCGTTCATGGACGACGTCGCCCAGTTGGTGGCCGTGGAGTTTGGCGGCTCGCTGAAGGCCGAGCATGGCACCGGTCGCAACATGGCGCCCTTCGTCGAGCTGGAATGGGGCAGCAATGCCTACCAATTGATGTGGCAGCTCAAGCGCCTGCTCGACCCCAACGGCATTCTCAACCCGGACGTGGTGCTCAGCGAAGACCCGCAAATCCACCTCAAGCACCTCAAGCCACTGCCCGCCGCCGACGAGCTTGTGGATAAGTGCATCGAGTGCGGTTTCTGCGAACCGGTTTGCCCGTCGAAAGGACTGACCCTGAGCCCGCGCCAGCGCATTGTGATCTGGCGCGATATCCAGGCCAGGAAACGCGCCGGTATCGACACCACTGAACTGGAAGCGGCGTATCAATACCAGGGCATCGATACCTGCGCGGCCACCGGGCTTTGCGCCCAACGCTGCCCGGTAGGCATCAATACCGGCGACCTGGTGAAAAAGCTGCGCAGCCGCGACGCCGACCGTACGAAAACCGCCGAATGGTTGTCGACGCATTTCGCCACGGCACTGCAAGGTGCGCGCTTCACCCTGCACGTAGCCAACGGCGCGCGCATGCTGCTGGGCGCGCCGCGACTGGCGAAGCTCTCGGCCACGGTAACCCGGCTGTCCAAGGGGCAAATCCCCCAGTGGACCAACGCCATGCCGCAACCGGAAAAGGCCATTCGCTTCAGCCCCGCCGTGAGCGATGAGCGACCCCGCGTGGTGTACCTCGCCGCCTGCGTATCACGCGCGATGGGCCCGGCAGCCGGCGACCACGAACAGATGTCGCTGTACGACAAAACCCGTGGCCTGCTGGAAAAAGCCGGTTATCAGGTAGTCTTCCCCGACAATCAGGACAACCTCTGCTGCGGCCAACCATTTGCATCCAAGGGCTACGCCGAACAAGCCGAACACAAACGCCAGGAACTGATCGGCGCCCTGCTCCACGCCAGCCGTGGCGGCCTCGACCCGATCTACTGCGACACCAGCCCGTGCACCCTGCGCCTGGTCCAGGACCTGGCCGAAACCCGTCTCGACCTCTACGACCCCGTGCGTTTTATCCGCACGCACCTGATGGACCGCCTCGACTTCACCCCCCAGGAAGCCCCGATCGCCGTGCACGTCACCTGCAGCACCCAACACCTGGGAGAGAGCCAGGCGCTGATCGACCTGGCCAGGCAGTGCAGCAAAAACGTGGTGATCCCCGAAGGCATTCATTGCTGCGGGTTTGCCGGCGACAAAGGCTTCACCACGCCCGAACTGAATGCCCACTCGCTACGCAGCCTGAAGGACGCGGTGCAGTATTGCAGCGAAGGCATCTCCACCAGCCGTACGTGTGAGATTGGCCTGACACAACACGGTGGAATTGATTACCACGGCCTGGTGTACCTGGTGGATCGAGTGACTCAGGCGCGCGCCCACTAGGGCCGCCCTCTTTGGGTGCAAAACCTAATGTTTTCGGGGTTTTTCGACTAATCCAGCGACAAAACAGAACCCCTGCGCGCCGGCGTAGTCATCTGCATAGGCCTCGACAAACGAGGCTTATCAGTGACCTCGCTGGCTGCACGGAAAACCGGCAGCATCGAGCCCTATTTGCACAAGGAGATACCCATGAAGCGTTCCGCTCTTGCTGGTTTGTTCATTACCGCTGCGATGCTGGCGTCCCCCGCGTTTGCGGCTGGAACAAAAGACGATCTGTGCCAAATCAACCTGGACAAAATCAACAACGGTAAAGCGTTGCTCGCCACCGACACCAGCGGCAAATCTGGCGAAATCGACACCGCCGTTTCCCAAGCCAAGGCAGCCCATGCGGCAGGCGATGACAAGAAATGCATCGAGATCACCTCCAAGGCCCTGCAAAGCCTGCAAGACTCGGACAAAGGCGGCAATCAGTAACTCGCTGATTGCCCGAGGCCAACCTTCGGGTTGGCCTTCTGTGACCGATTGACGTACACTGCACAGGCTTGTCACTCACTAAGAAACAACGAGTTACAAGCACGGGGCCGTTTAGGATTCGACGCCGGTTGCGAAACTTTAGGTGCATGCCGAGTTGGTAACAGAACTCGTAAATCCACTGTTGCAACTTCTTATAGTTGCCAATGACGAAACCTACGGGGAATACGCTCTCGCTGCGTAAGCAGCCTTAGCCCTTCCCTCCTGGTACCTTCGGGTCCAGCAATCATCAGGGGATGTCTGTAAACCCAAAGTGATTGTCATATAGAACAGAATCGCCGTGCAGTACGTTGTGGACGAAGCGGCTAAAACTTACACAACTCGCCCAAAGCACCCTGCCCTTCGGGTCGCTGAGGGTTAACTTAATAGAAACGGCTACGCATGTAGTACCGACAGCGGAGTACTGGCGGACGGGGGTTCAAATCCCCCCGGCTCCACCACTTCATCATCTAAAGACGTCCACGGACGTCTTTTTTTGTGCCTGAAATTCAGTAACCAGCAGATGCCGACAACGAACTCACAACCGGGCCACTGGCGATTGTTCCAAGTCGTCTTCGTACTCGCCACGGGGGGTCACCATCGAACTGCATAGCACACCGATTTCGAACAGCAGCCACATCGGCACAGCAAGCAGCGTCTGCGAAAAAATATCCGGCGGCGTAAGAATCATGCCAACCACAAAGCAGCCTATGACCACGTACGGACGAATCTTCTTCATGTATTTGACGTCTACGATGCCGATCCACACCAGCAGCACCACGGCAACGGGAATCTCGAACGCGACGCCAAAAGCGAGAAACAACGTCATGACGAAATCCAGGTAACTGGCAATGTCGGTCATCATCGACACCCCTTGCGGGGTGACGCTGGCGAAGAAGTGGAAAATCAACGGGAACACAAGGAAGTAGGCGAACGCCATGCCTGCGTAGAACAGGGCAATGCTGGAAATCAGCAGCGGTACCGCGACGCGCTTTTCGCGCGTGTACAAACCTGGCGCGATGAAACCCCAGATCTGATAAAGGATCACCGGCATAGCCAGGCACAACGCGACCATAATGGTCAGCTTGAACGGTGTAATAAATGGCGACGCCACATCGGTGGCAATCATCGTCGCACCTTCAGGCAAGAATTTGCGCAACGGCGCCGAGACGAATGTGTAGATCCTCTGCGTGAAGTAGAACAGTCCGCAGAAGATCACGAAGATCGCCAGCACACAACGCAGCAAACGCGATCGCAGTTCGGTGAGGTGTGAGACCAACGACATTGGCTGGTCGTTTTCCGGGATTTCGCTCATGGGACTCGTGGTCATGATGTCGGCTCATTGGTGCAATGCGCGTTCATCGAGACTGGCTCAGCCGGAAGAGCAGGCTGCACTGGCTCGAACTCAACCAGCGGCGTGTGTTCTTCCTGCGCGGGGATATGCTCGTGACGCAATTGGCGGCGAATTTCGTCAGCGCCGAGTTCACGCTCGACGTCCTGTTTGATGATGTTGAAGCTGCGTTTCAAACGCCCAACCCAAAGCCCGGCAGTACGCGCGGCACCCGGCAGTCGCTCGGGGCCCAATACCAGCAGGGCAACGAGAGCAACCAGCAACAGTTCAGAGAAACTGATACCAAACATGCGTCACGACCTATTCTTTGCGGATGGGCTCTTCGAATCGTGGTGCTGTGGCGTCGAGGGTCTGCGGCTGATACAGCGGCTGGACTGGAGGTTGTCCGCCAGTTTTTTCTTCATCACTCATGGCTTTGCGAAACCCCTTGATCGACTCACCGACATCGGTACCCAGGGTCTTGAGTTTCTTGGTGCCGAAAACCAATACGACCACCACCAGAATGACGATCCAGTGTTTCCAGTCAAAAATGCCCATGTCACGTGCCTCTTAAGCCTACAAATCGGCTGTTTTGGAGATAGCCCTTAAGCGTCAGACATGCTGACCTCAGACCGTCGACTGTACGTCTGACGCCCGAAGGCGCAAACGACATATTTCCCTTACTTCCGGCCAATTTCGTTTCAGCATCGACGCGCCTCGAAAAATGAGTTGCTATGGCGTAACTCGAGGGTTATCTATAAAAAAAGCCTTCTGAATATTTGAGGTCGCTCAACATGCATCGCGTTGGATTCTTCGTTTGCCATGGTCACGATGCTCTGGATCTTGCAGGGCCACTTTCTGCTTTTAATCAGGTGAGCACCGCTGCCGGCCATACCCCTTATGATCTTCGTGTCATCTCGACGTCCGGTGGGCTGATTGTTGGCAATGCAGGCCTGCCGATCGAAACAAGGCCGGTCGGCAACCGCAAGTTTGATACCGTGGTGTTTGTAGGCGGAGATATCGAGCCGATGCAGTCACCGGAGAACATCGCGGTTGCCAAGCAATTGGCCTCCAAGGCCTCGCGCGTGGCAAGTGTGTGTACAGGGGCTTTTTTGCTGGCGGAAACCGGCCTGCTGGACGGTCTGAGAGCAACAACGCACTGGAGCTACACCGCACAATTGCAGATGCGCTTCCCCAATATCAGGGTTGAGGGCGATAGCATTTATATCGCGGATGGACGCATCTGGACATCGGCGGGCATCGCCTCCGGAATCGACTTGACGTTGGCCATGATTGAACGAGATATGGGCGCGGAAACTGCGCGCAAAGTCTCCAGGCTCCTGGTCGTTCCCTATCGTCGGCCGGGAGGCCAGTCCCAATTCTCCGCGATGTCACAAATGGAGCCAGAGTCGGATCGCATCCGCATCGCCCTGAACTTTGCCAGAGAACACCTGGCAGAGTCGCTGCCTGTCGAGCGACTTGCTGACGCCGCGAGATTGAGCCTGCGACAGTTCGGACGAGCATTCCGCCGAGAAACGGGTGAAACGCCGGCCAAAGCGGTCGAGCGCTTGCGAGTTGAGGCGGCGTGTTTGCGTCTGCAAGACGGGAGTGAACCAATCGAGCAGATTGCGCTGGCCATAGGGTTCACCGATCCAGAACGCATGCGCAGAGCCTTCGTCAAAATCTACGGGCATCCACCGCAATCCATTCGACGTGAGAGCAGGCTCAGCGGTAGCAGTTGATGGTTCGATGGCCCATCAAGGCTTCGGCAGACCGAAGAGTTTCACCCGGGAATCGCCATCACTTCACCTTAAAGGGCGTGATCGTTCCACATGTCGCGATGCAACTTCCAAACGCCATCCTGTTTCAGGAAGATCAGCGTCTGTTTCCCGCTGTACTTGAGCGTTCCATCGGCATCACGGATCTCGGCATCCGATACTTCGGTAACGGTCTGACCGTCACCGTAAAACTCGTAATTGGCGAAAGACACGGTGTCGGACCTGGCCCCAACATGTTGTTTGCTGAAGTATTCCGTGATTGCCGCGGCTCCAGTGATTTTGCCGCCTCCAGGTGGCAAGAGTGCGCCATCCTTCGTATAAAGACGGCCGATCGCCGCATAATCACCTTGTCCGTAAGCTTGCGCAAATCGTGCATTCTCGGCTTTGATGGCCGCCTCAGGCGGGCGCTGCTGGTCACCTGCAGATGCCTCTACAGAGAAGGTAAACAGCGAGACGCAGGCTGTGAGAGCAGCGGCAATAATATGAAACTTCATCTAATGATTTCCCATTTTGACTTGAGTTAATGAGTGCTGCGCCGGATTGAACAGATCGGGCGCGTGTCAATCGGGCATCATTAGGAGTAAGGGATGCGGCCATAATGATGCCTGCCACTTGTTTCAGCGAACGCCCGGAATTCGTGCGAGCCCCTTGGATGCGTTAGGCAATATTTTGTCGACCATCGCGATGACTTCCGGCCGAGCGTCTCTGGGGTGACCGGAGTGGAACGGCGGATCAGGATCGTATTCAATCGCCAGTTGCGTGAATTCGGCGTCCAGGTTCCCGCGCATTTTCGCGGCAACGCGAATGGCGAAGTCGATGCCTGCCGTTACGCCACCGCCGCTCATGAACCGGCCGTTGTCGTCCTCTACGAAACGATCCGGAACGCCGATCGCGCCATATTCAGCCAGTTTGTTGACGAAGGCCCAGTGGCAAGCGCTTCGCTTACCGTTGAGAACGCCGGCGGCGGCCAGTACGAGCGATCCATTGCAAACCGATGTAATGTGCTTGGCCCCTTCAGCCAGCCGCCGGATCTGCGCCAGGTACTCCGGTTGCATCGGCGCCGATAAATCAGACCCGCCGGGAACCAGGATTAAGTCTGTCTGCTTGATATCAGCCAGTCGTTCGGTGTTGCCGTACACGACCCCAAATTCGAGGGTCACGTTGCCCCCATTGAGGCTTGCATAGCGAACATTTGTATTGGGCAGCCGGTGAAAAATCTCGCTAGGGCCAGCGAAATCGAGAAGCGTACCGCCGTCATAATTTACGATCAAAATATTGAAAGGCTCATCTGGGGCAAGTAGCCCCTTGCTGTCAGCCTGGGCAAAAGCGGACGTGGCATTGCCGAGCAAGGCACCGCCCCCCAGGATCGAGCCGAGCGTGGCAATACTTCCGAACTTGAGAACATCGCGTCGGGAACTGCCCACATTGATAGGCCGCTTGCCAGTTGTGTTGTTTTCATTATTGTCGGTCAAGATATTTCTCCTTGCGCCAGCCCTTCCCGCGGTCGCAGATGAAGTTGGGCTGGACTGAAGAACCACCACGACGAAAAGCGTGGCTGGGTGTGATTGAGAGCGGACGAGCCGAAAATACGTCTAGGCCCCCCGAGCAGGAAACCAAGGTCTCACAGTTGCGAGGCACCGCCATCGACGACCAATTCAGTGCCGACGACGTAGCAGGATTCGTCGCTGGCGAGATAGAGCGCCGCGTAGGCAATGTCCTCGGCCTTACCCATGTGGCCTACCGGGACGAATTTCGCGAACTCATTCTTGAAGTGCTGAAGATCGTGCTCTGACATTCCCCATTTACCGAGCAGCGGTGTGTTTATCCCGCCCGGTGCGATTGCGTTGAAGCGGATCTTCCGGTCCAGGAATTCGAATGACCAACTCCGGGCGAGAGACCGCACGGCGGCCTTGGCAGCAGCAGTCAGGGAAATGTTGTGCTTGCCCGTCTGTGCAACAAACGATGTATTCAGAATAAATGAGGCGCCCTCCCGCAAGTCCGGCAGCACCGCCTGAAGTGTGAACACCACGCCCTTGACGTTAATGTCCATGATCTCGTCGTAGAGTGCTTCGTCGATATCGTTGATTGCTGATGGGAACGCTCGGCCCGCATTGGCAAACACGACATCCAGGCCACCGAACGTTTCCTTGATCTCGGCGGCAATCCTGCGCATGTCCTTGATCGAACGTACGTCGCCCTTGAGAACGAGCGCATTCTCACCAAGCTCGGCTTTCACTTGCTCAAATACGGCATCATCGCGCCCCGTAACGGCTACCCGGGCGCCTTCTCCAATGAAGAGCTTCGCGGTCGCGAGGCCAATGCCACTGGTACCGCCGGTGATCAAAGCTGTCTTGTTCTTAAGCCTCATCTTCTGTGCCTCTCTTTGCTTCGTGATTGATCAGGCCCTCGCTCATTGCACAAACACGTTTGTGCGCATGGCGCGCGCTTGATTTCCTGGGCAAATTATGGAAACAGACCCTGATGGCGTAAAGGTCGTATAACCCTCAAAAAACGCCACACCAAGAGGCATCCGAGCATGTGGAGAATTCAGCGTCGCGCCCTGCCTGCACGGGTGGGTACAAGCCTGCGAAAACCTCGCTTCGCTGAACGCGCTCAATAGTGGCAGTGGAGTTTACGTCTACGACGCGGAGCTGGATAAGCAATCAGGATTTGCCATCCCGCGAGAATGGGTAACACCGACAAGGTCAGGGAGTCGTAATAGAAGGCGCCGTGATATTTTGAGCGCAACTTTTCAACTTGGCTCCCTTCTATCAGACAACCGGAAGTCCGATATCCATGCTCAAGCCCTCTCTATTTCTGGCCCTCGCCACCCTCTCCACCCTCGCCAACGCCGACCTCGCAGGCGTCTGGCAGGGCATTCTCGGCAAGACGCCAATCACCGCATGCTTCAACGCCTCGCCCAATACAGGCGGCAGTTACTACTACCAGCGCTTCCTGACACCGATCCAGCTCACCCAGGAAACACCCGATGCTCCCTGGGCCGAAGAAGGCAACAGCGGCGTCTGGCAATTGGAGGCGCCACAGGGCGATTCCCTGAAAGGTTCCTGGAGTAAGACCAAGGGCAGCAATCCACTGCCCCTGGCATTGCAGCGCATGGCAACGCCGCCCGAAGGTTGTGCCAGCGATGCGTATAACGCTCCCATGGAAGCCGCGCCCCTACCGGTCAAGACGCAGAAGCAATCCTTCGCCGGGCACAGCTACCAGCTAAAGACCCAAGGCGCCCAGGTCACGCTCAAGCTTGAGGGCGACAGCCCGGCAATTCAGAAGATCAACCGGCAGTTGGCAAGCCTGGCCGTCAGCGCTGAGGATCAAGCCAATTACTTCAGCGAACGACGGGAATACCTTGGACGCAACGGTGCGGCCTATACCAGCGAAATCAGCGTCGAACCCACGTACTGGTCATCCCAGTGGATCACCGTCAGGTTTTACCGATGGGCCGCCGGTACGGGCGCCAGGGGTATCAGTTGGGGGCTGCATTCCTGGAACCTGCAAACCGGCGAAAGCGTTGACCCATGGACTTGGCTCGGCGGGCACCAGGAATGGTATGACGCTTACTCCGGCCATCTGAAACTGCCCGCCACATTCAGCGCCTGGCTGGAGAAGCAAACCACCACCGATGAAGGTTGCCCGGCAATCACCAGTTACTCGAGCTTCGACCTGAGCTTCGACACTCAAGGCATGAAGCTGTCGACACCGGCCAATGGCGACGGTTGCGACAATGACCTGAGTTTCACCTGGGAGCAGCTGGAGCCTGTTTTGTCGGCCAAGGGTAAAGCCGCGCTTGCCAGCTTGAAGATGCCTTGAGTGCATAACCATCACGCGATGGTGCAGATGCTGATCGGCGGCGATCCTTTACGCTGGCGTTTGCTGGACATCGTCCGCGCCCTCGCCCTCCCCGACTGCTGGATCGGCGCCGGCTTCGTACGCAACGCGGTATGGGATCACCTCCACGGTCGCCCCCTATCACCACTGACCGGTGACGTCGACGTACTGTGGTTCGACGCCACCTGCACCAGCCCCGACGAAGACCGCCGCCTCGAAGCCCTCTTACACGCAGCCGAACCCTCCATCGACTGGTCCGTCAAAAACCAGGCCCGCATGCACCTGCGAAACGGCGACGCGCCTTACCGCAACGCCAGCGACGCCATGCGCTTCTGGCCCGAAACCGCCACCGCAGTAGCCGTCAGAAGAACCGCAGAAGACCTATGCGAAGTTTCAGCCCCTCTCGGCCTGGAAGACCTGTTCAATCTCCAACTCAAACCCACGCCCCGCTTCACCCAGGAAAAACACGCCATCTACCAACAACGCATCACCTCCAAACGCTGGCTAACCCACTGGCCACTGCTGAAACAATCCTGACCCTACAAAAACCTCACATTCATTCACGAATTATTAAGAATCGCCCTCGTATACTCACCGATCGCCCGGACTGTTCCCCCGAACGGCCCCCTGCCCCGGTAGCCAGAATCCATGACGCGTTCCGCTCCTCTGCTGCTCCTGCTCGCTGCGCTGTTGTTTTTCTTTGCCCTTGGCAATCACGAGTTGCAAGGCTCGACCGAGGCCCGTGTGGCCGGGATCGCCATGGCGATGCACCTGGATAACGATTGGGTGGTACCGCGATTGTTTCGTGAACCGTTCCTGGAGAAACCGCCGCTGAGCCTGTGGCTCGACGCCGGCGCGATCCGGCTGTTTGGCGGTACCACGTGGGCAGTGCGTCTGGCGTCCGCGTTTGCCGGGCTGTTCAGCGTGATGCTGCTGTACGGAATGCTGCGCAAGTTTGGCCGGCCCAAGACGCTGGCGTTTGTCGCGGGCCTGATGCTGGCGACCATGGCCAGTTACTGGAGCAATGTGCGCGGCGTCGGTGAGGATTCGCTGCTCACCCTCGGGGTCACCATGGCTCTGCTGGCGTTCTATCAGGCCGCTCGGCCCGCGTCGGAGCGTGACAGTTCCAACCTGGGCACCTGGTTACTGTTCACCCTCGGGATGGTGATCGCCACCTTGAGCAAAGGGGTTCTGGGCCTGGCCATGCCGGGTGTGGTGATCTTCGTCTATCTGGCCAGCACCAGCCTGATGGACAAACAATTCAAGCTGGGCGACTGGATCAAGCCCGGGCTGTTCACGCTGCTGGCGCTGGTGCCGCTGATGATCTGGCTGGGTTTCCTGTACCAGCGCGACGGGTTGCAGGGGGTACGTGAAGTGCTGCTGACCAACAGTGTCGGGCGCTTCAGCGGTTCGTTTGTCGAAGCCGGTCACTATGAGCCGATCTATTACTACATCGTCAAACTGCCCGAAGCCTTTTTGCCCTGGAATATCCTGGTGTACCTGGGGCTGTGGCACTTCCGTAAAAGCCTGGTGCGCAACCGCTACCGGCTGTTTTTCAGCATATGGCTGGTGGCGCAGTTCACCCTGCTGACGTTCGCCTCCAGCAAGCGCACGGTTTATCTGATGGCCTTGACGCCCGCCGCGGCAGTGCTGGCCGCCGAGTATGGCGGCGTGCTGCTGGGCTGGCTGAAAAGTCGTGGGCAGGTTTCACACGTTGCCGAACACGTTTATGAAAACCGACGGGGTCTGGTAGGTGGCTTCTTCACCGTGGTGGTGGCCTGCTACCTGATTGCCGCTTTCTGGTTCGCGCCCAAGGCCGATGTGCGCCAGTCGTTTGTGCCGGTAATCAGCCAGATCCAGGCGATGCAGGCGCAGGGCAAAGAGGTGGTGTTGTATCAGGCCAACGAGCGAATCGCCGGCGCCGGGGTGTTCTACATGCAGGGCTATTTGACGATTCTGCAGACGCCGGAGGAACTCAAGAGTTACCTCGCGGCCAAACCCGGCAACGTGGCCCTGGTGGACAATACTGACCGGCTGAACGTCCCGGTGACGGTGGTCAAGGAGATGGCGATCAACCGTCAGCCGTACTATTTCGTCGAGCAGTAGGGCCTGTCACCACAGCGCCAGGTCGTACGTGAGGTAGACCCGGTAGTTGTCACGATCGCTCGCATAGGTCGAGCGATACGTGGCCTTGCGCAACTCGATGCCTACGCCTTTGAAGGTGCTGTCCTGGATCACGTAGCGCAGGTTGGTGTCCGACTCCCACTCACGGGCTTCGCGGCCCTTGTAGTCACCGTTCTGGCCCTTGTAGTAACGGGTCATGAAGGTCAGGCCCGGCAGCACAGCGACCAAGTCGTAGTCATAACGCAGCATCCAGGTTTGCTCACCGGCCTGGATGAATTTGCCGACACCTGCGTTGCTGAAGGAATACACCGTCGACACGCTGGCGTAGGGCAACGCGGTATTGCCGGTGACTTTCTGATAACCCACGCCCAGCGCCTGCGGCCCTAGCCGGTAGGTGAACAACCCGCTGAACATGTCGCTGTCGACCTTGCCATTGCGTGCCTCGCCCGCTTCGTTGCTGATGAAGTAACGCAAGTCACTGGTCAGGCTGCCGGCCCCCACTGGCTGTTTATGCACCAGGCCAAAGAACTGCTGGCGATAGAATTCACGCATTTCGCCGTAGTACCAGGTGCCGCTCAGCTTGGGCGTGAAGGCGTAGGTAGCGCCGGCAAAATCAAAGTCGCTGCCCTTTTTGCCGCTGTAGCCCTGGGGATAAATATCCACGCTGTCGGTAGAGTTTCGCAGCTTGAACTTGTCCAGATGCCCGGCGTGCACGTACAGGTTACGGACGCCGCTGTACTCGACTTGAGTGCCCTGGAATGTTTGTGGCAACAGCCGGCCATCGTTGTACACCAGCACTGGAATCTTCGGCAGCAGCGTGCCGGTTTTCACCACGGCTTCACCGATGCGCATCTTCGCGGTCACGCCCAGGCTTGAGAATTCGCTGGCCGCGCGGCCATCGTCGTGCACCGGCAACAGCCCGGTGCCGGCATGGGCGCGGCTGGAGTCGAGCCGGATCCCCGACAACCCCAGCGCATCCAGGCCGAAACCCACCGTGCCTTCGGTATAACCCGATTGCAGGTTGAGCAAAAAGCCCTGGGCCCACTCCTTGCGGTCCTCGCCGCCGTCGCGGTAACCGTCGTTGAAATAGTAATTGCGCAAGGTCAATTTGCCGTGGGAATCCTCCCAGAAACCCTGGGCCATCAGTGCCGGTGACAGGCTCGCCAGCAAGCCCGTGCACACCACTCCTCCCCTCGTGAAAAGCTCACGCATAACCGTCTCCCGAATGCCGTATTGTGATTTTTTATGGGCAGTTGCTGCCTGCGATACGCTGGACGGCGCGTCGCATTGCGGCGGACACTAACGGCTCCTCGAACGCCCGGCAACGTTATGCGAGAAGCGCATCAGGCTATGCGCAAAGCCCTCAAACCACAGGAAAATCACGGTGAATCTCAAGCAGCTCGAAGCCTTCAAGGCGATCATGTCCACCGGTTCGACCATCGGTGCGGCGACCCGCATGGGCCTGTCGCAATCCGCGGTCAGCCGGTTGTTGAGCCAGCTGGAAGAGGCATTGGGTTTCGCGTTGTTCCTGCGCAAAAAAGGCCGCTTGATGGCGACCCCGGAGGCTGAAGAACTGCTCGCCGAAGTGGCCGGCCTGGTCGACGGCATGCAGCGTATCCAGCGCCTGGCAGATGAGATGCGCGTGGGCCGTTCGCGCAAGAGCCTGATCAAGGTCGGGGTGCCCACCAGCATGACCCAGGAGCTGCTGCCGCGGATCGTCGCCGAGTTTCTCAAGGGCCGGGAAGACATCGTCGTCGAGCTGCTGACCGGTTCCTACGACATGATCGAACGGGCCGTGCTCGACCGCTCCGCCGACCTCGGTTTTGTGCGCTTGCCTACCGAGATTCCCGACTTCGAGATTGAACCGGTGCTGGAAACCGAAGGCGTGTGCGTGATGCCCGCTGACCATCCGCTGACCCGCCACGCCTGCATCGAAGTGCACCACTTGCGGGACGTGCCGCTGGTAATGCTGGGCCGGCAACGGGCCCTGCGGGCGGAGTTGAACCAGGTGTTTCGCGCAGCCAACCTGACGCCACAGGTGCGGGTGGAAGTGCACTCGGTGGGCGCCGCGTGCAGCTTTGTCGCCGAGGGGTTGGGGGTGTCGATCGTCAATGGTTTGCTGGCCAGCCACTTCATGCATTTGCCGATTGTGGTCCGCCCGTTTCGACCGGCATTGCCCTATGCATTCGGCCTGGCGTTTCGCGCGGATGAACCCAGGTCCAAGGTGGTGACGGCGTTTGCCGAGCACCTCAAGCACCGCCTGGCCGCACAAAACGCATAGCCCAACCCAGCCCGCGCATAACGTTGTCGCCGTTAAAACTTTGCCCTAGTGTCCGCTCCACAAGTGTCACCCGACACAACAATAACAGCGCACACCGGGGCAGCCAGCATGACCGAACCGCAGATCGTCCGTACCCACTCGCCCACTGAAACGCCGGTGGAAAAACCCGCGCAGCGCAAGCAGATCAACCCGGCCATCACTCTGTTGAGCATCGTGCTGCTGGCTGTCGCCTTCACCTACGCGGTGAACTCGGGCAAGTTCCAGCGCCAGAACGGCCTGGTGGTTCCGGGCTCCTATCAGGTGCTGGAAAAGCACGACTCCCTGGGCCAACTGTTCTCCCTCGAACCGCGCAAGGCCAGCGATACGGTCGCTCGGCCGGTATCGTTGGTCGAGGGCTTCATGGCCATTCCCCAAGGCATCGAAAAACGCGCCGCGCTGATTTTCATGGTGCTGTTCATCGGTGGGATGTTCGGCGTGTTGAACAAGGCCGGTGTGATTGATGCCGGTCTTGAACGCCTGCTGGGGCTGACCCGGGGCAATATCTACGTGCTGGTGCCCAGCCTGATGCTGGTGTTTTCCGCCGGCAGCACCTTCATGGGCCTGGCCAAGGAATTCATCCTGATCGTGCCGTTGATGGTGGCCATGGCCAACCGCCTGGGGCTGTCGAACCTGATCGGCCTGGCCATCGTGGCCATCTCGGTGAAGATCGGCTACCTGGCCTCCATCTCCAACCCGGTAGCGCTGTCCGTGGCGCAGCCGATGGTGGGGCTACCGATTTTCAGCGGCCTGAGCATGCGCGTCCTGGCCTACTGCACGTTCCTGCTGGTGGGCATCGCGTTCGTACTGTGGAGTATCCGCAAGCACGGGTTTGATGCCAGCGCGCAGATCACCTTCGAACGCAAACCGCTGCCCCTGCGCCACCTGCTGAACCTGATCGTGCTGGGGGCCGGCATTGGTTTCCTGGTGTACGCCTCGAACCGCTGGGAGTGGAAATACCACGAGCTGTCGGCGTTCTACCTGCTGCTGACCGTGGCGTTCAGCGTAATCGCCGGCCTGGGTGCCAGCACCGCCGCCAGCGCCTTTGTCGACGGCATGAAAAAGGTGCTGATCGCCGGTGTGTTGATCGGCCTGGCGACCGCCGTGGAAATCATCCTCAGCACCGGCCAGGTGCTCGACACCATCGTCAACAGCCTCGCCAACCTGGTGGGCGATCATGGCCCGGTGGTCTCGGCCTACGGCATGTTCTTCGCACAACTGGGCCTGGATGTACTGATCCCGTCCACCTCGGGGCAGGCGGCGGTGACCATGCCGATCTTCGGGCCGCTGGGACAGCTCTCCGGCGTCAGCCCGCAAACCACGGTGTTCGCGTTTTTGATGGGCAACGGCCTGACCAACATGATCACCCCGACCTCCAGCGGCCTGTTGGTATTGCTGGCCACCGCCAACGTCGGCTGGGGCCAGTGGGCACGCTACATCCTGCCGCTGTTTCTGATCTATGCGGTGCTGGCGATGGTGTTGTTGGCCATTGCCGTAGGCACCGGGTACTGAACCCATGAGTGTTTTTCCCATGCAGACGTTGCACAACCAGATGATCGCCATGCGCGACGGCATCCACCTGGCCACCGATATCTACTTGCCCCACGGTCCAGGCCCTTTTCCGGTGGTGATCGAACGCACCCCGTACGACAAGAGCAAACCATCGCGCTCGGAAATCCAGCTCGACGGCCAGCATATTTCCCGCGAGCACATGGCCGCGCGGCTCACGGCCCAGGGCTTTGTCGCGATCTTCCAGGATTGCCGCGGGCGCTATGCCTCCGAAGGCGTGTTCACCAAATACACCGCAGAGGGCGAAGACGGTTGCGACACCCTGGCCTGGATCGTCGAGCAGCCGTGGTGCAACGGCAAGATTGGCAGCATGGGCCTGTCCTACGCCGCCCACACGCAACTGGCGATGGCCTGCCTGCATCCGCCGGGCCTCGCCAGCATGGTGCTGGACAGCGGCGGCTTCGCCAACGCCTACCAATGCGGGATTCGCCAGGGCGGCGCGCTGGAGCTCAAGCAAGCCACCTGGGCGTTTCGCCAGGCCAAGGAAAGCCCGGCGGCACTGGCGGATCCGAAGATCCTCGAAGCCCTCGAACAGGAAGACATCCACCAGTGGTTCAAGCGCATGCCGTGGCACGCCGGGCAATCGCCCCTGCGGCATGTGCCGGAGTACGAAGCCTATCTGCTGGAGCAGTGGGCCCAGGGCGACTTCGGCCCGTACTGGCAAGCACCGGGCATCTACGCCGAAGGGCATTACCACAATCTGCCGGATATCCCGGTGCTGTTCATGTCCAGTTGGTACGACGCCTATGTCAGTTCGACCCTCGCCAACTACGCGGCGTTTTGCGGCGGCAGTACGGCGCAGCATCAGTTGATCATGGGCCCCTGGCTGCATGGTGATCGCAATATCACTCACAGTGGCGATGCGGAATTTGGTGCGCCAGCGGCTTTCGACGGGCAGGTGGCGAAAGACTGGTTGAGCTGCCGCCTGGACTGGTTTGAACGCACCCTCAAGGGTTCGCCGCTGCCTGCACCCGCGGCGGTGAAGGTGTTCTTGATGGGCGGTGGCACCGGTGAGCGCGATCAACAGGGGCGCTTGCAACATGGCGGGCACTGGATCGACAGTCATCAATGGCCGCTACCGGATAGCCGGCAACTCACCCTGCACCTCACCGCACAACGCCAACTGCAACCTGAACCACCGACCACCGAGGGCCAGCTCAGCTACTGCGCCGACCCGGCCGATCCGGTGCCGACCATCGGTGGCGCCCTGACCTCCGGCGCGCCGATTTTTGTCGGCGGCGCTTTCGACCAACGCGAGCGGGCGGACTTCTTCGGTACCCGTGGCGACCAGCGCCCCCTGGCCGAGCGCAGCGATGTCTTAAGCTTCCAGACCGAGCCACTCAGCCACGACCTGATCGTCGCAGGCCCGCTGCGCGTAGAGCTATGGATCGACAGCGATGCGCCCGACACCGACTTCACCGCCAAACTGGTCGACGTCTACCCGGACGGCTACGCCATGAACATCACCGACGGCATCCTGCGGGCCCGCTACCGAAACACCTGGGAGCACCCCACCCTGCTGACCCCGGGTGAGCGGGTCAAGGTGGTGATCGAACCCTTCGCCACCTGCAATCTGTTCCAGCGCGGCCACCGGTTGCGCCTGGATATCGCCAGCAGCAACTTCCCGCGCTTTGACGTCAACCCCAACAGCGGCGAAGCACCCGGCCAGGCAGAACATCCCAGGGTGGCGCGCAACACGCTACACCTGAGTACCGATTGCCCGTCACGCCTGATACTGACCGTGGTCGAGGCCTTGAGTAACTAACTACCGCCATCCACACGCCGAGACTGCGCACCCTCAGGGACCATTGACTCCCTGAGGACCGGCCATGCCCGCCCAGCCCCCGAACACATCACCACTTACCCCGGAACAACTGAACGGCTACCTGCTGCAAATCGGTCATCGTCTACAGATTTTCCCCAACGGCCACGCACCGGCAGCGCAGTCTTCTACCGAGTTGCTGGAGGTGCAGGCATTGCACACCGCCCTGGCAGAAGAAAGCCGCTGGAGCCTGCAGAACGCACAAGTGCATTACACCGTCCCCGGCGACTGGGTGATCCAGGGCGAGCCCGGCCGGTTGAACCGCACGCGCATCAGCCAGGCATTGCACAAGAAGCTGGCCGCCCTGGAAATCGAACGGCGGCCCAACGGCCATCTACGCAAGAACTGGATACTCGACAGCCACCAGCCGATGCTGGAGGCCGAGGCCAGGCTGAAGGTCAAGGATCGCCTGCTCAGCCCTGCCGACCAGCTGCTGGTGACGAATATCGTCAGCGGCCCCGAGCTGCGCCCGGGTATCCATCGCCTGACGTTTCGCTACCGCCAGCAGACCATCGAGTTCGCCGGGGTGTTCGTCCTCACCCGCAGCCAAACACCGGCCACCCACCTGGAAATCGAGGACGGTGATGTGTTGCTGTTCACCCCTTCCCGAGGCCTGGAGGCTTTCACCTCGCTCAAACACCTGGACCGCACGCTGCAGGAGCGCATGAAGCAGTCGGCCTGGCGCCAGGAACTGCTGCAACACTTGCCGCGCCGTTACCAGCACTTGCGCGCGGCGAGTATCTGGCCGCTGGTGCCAGGCCCTATCGACAGCCTCCCGCTGAACGAACACACTTACAATGCCCTGCAGGACAAACAACATCAGGACATCGCGTTTGCCCTTGGCCTGGACGGCCACCCCGCGCCGACAGACGTCGCCAGAATGACCCTCGAACTGGACCAGGCGCTGCGCTGCTCGCCTTGGGACCTGTCCTCGCGCCTGGAACTGCGCGCGCAACAGTTACTGGAAAAACTGCTCCACGAATCCGCCCCCGACTGGTACCGCAGCGCCAATGAGGCCCAGCGCAAAACCCTCGCCGAACACCTGCGCACTTACGAACACCTCAGCCTGCAAGTGCTGGCGCTGCTCGGCCCGGCGGCCTCGCCCGAGGCCATGGCGCGCCTGCAATTGCTTGAGCACCTGGACGACGACCTGGATATCCAGGGCCTGATCCCCGAGCAACTGCAGATCAGCACCGAGCGCACCCTGAAGTCAGGCAACTCGTACAACCAGCACAACAACCTGGTGCAACTGGCGGTACGTGGCTTGCACCGTGGCGATGAACACGCCGGTTCCGAGTTTCTCGAGCACACCCAACTGACCTACGCCCAGCAGCCATTGCCGCCCGAGTTCCAGGACGTCACCCCGGCTTACCTCGCCGACCTGCTGGCCAAGGTTCAACCAAGCCTGACCTTCGCCGAAGAACAAAAGCGCGCCCACAGTTTGCCCGCCGTACAGGAAGCCATGCAGCAGATGCTCGACAGCCGCCTGCACGCGCTGGCCTACAGTGCGTCGTTGCAAAACCATATCAGCGCGGACGACTACGCACTGCTGCAAACCCTGAGTGAAGGCCCCTCGCCCACACTCACTGCCTGCTGCCTGTTCCTGCACAAGGCTCCGCTCAAGGACCTGTGGGTGCTGCGCCAGACCGATGCAACGGGCGCGGTCAAACGCTTGCTGCTGTGCACGCCTCACGCGCCTCGCGCCGAACAGTTCCAGGCCTTTGGCAGCGAGCGGGAATTGCAGGCGCATATCCTCGGCTGGAGCCAGGAGATAGCGTCCGCTCCCGATTCGCGCAGCATGAAAGACTACCTGCTTGAACAGTTGGTCAGCCGGATCCGGCCCAAATACAGCGCGATGCTTTCCGCCCTGGGTTTTACCCCGGCCAGCCTTGAGTATTTGATGATCAGTTTCGGCGCGCCCTCCACCTATGAGGCCTGCCTGGTGGAAATGAGCACCACGACGCTGGCCATGCAGGCCGATGAATACCTGTATCAGATGCCCAAGTGGCTGAGCCAGGCATCGGCAGCCGACCGACAGAAACTCGCCGATCTCAAGGAACAGGCACTGGGCGCGGCACAGGCCTACGCCGCAAGCCCGGGTAGCCCACAACAGTTTCCCGACTTCGACAGTTACTTGCACAAGGCGGCAAAAGCCGCCCTCAACCAACTGCTCGGCAACCCGATCCCGGCGGTAGACCCAAACCTCGTGGGCGTGATCACCCCGCGCGAACGCGTCAGCTACACCACGCTGTACCGCAACGGCTACGACGCCAGCCTGGGCTTTATCAACCCCGACGCCAGCACCACCGCGCAGTTCAAGGGACCGCCCGGCGTCGACCTGAGTCGACTCACCGCGCAAACGGTGAGCAACTCGGTCAGAGGCACCTGGATCGGTGATCGCTATGTCGCCGAGGTCGAGAAAACCCTGCTGGACCCGCAAGGCCCCCACTATGCATGGCGCCGCAACATGGCCCTGGAGGTTGCTCAACTGCACATGCACGTCGCCGCGCTTGAGTGCTGCCTGCAAGGCTGCCTGGCAACAGGCGACCTGGCCTGGCTGGAAAAAAGCATCGACAGCCTGGCCGATAACAGCGATGCCATGCGCAATCGGTATCGGCTCTATCCCCTGCACATCAGCGGGCAAGTGATCGATGGCTGCTACCTGTTCCACCACGCCAACGACCTGCCCCTGCTCTACACCCCGCACGCACCGGATGGCATCGCCTTCAGGCCGCAACGGGAATTCAACGAACGCCTGAAAAACCTTGAAGGCATGGACACCTACTACATCAGCCGGGTCGCCAGCGTTGAGCGCGCGGCGTTCGAGCCGAGGTTGCATGCGTTGGTGGCCGGCCTGCCGGCACAGCTCAAGGGGGTGTATTCCAAGCCGGTGTTCGACGAAGTGCCTCGCACCGCACTGCCGCTGAAGAAACTGCATTACCACACCTACGACAAAAAGCTGCGTCACCGTATCGACGAAGTCAAAAGCACCACCACCGGGCGCTTGCAGATGATCATGGAGCTGGTCAGCGTGATCGGCGAAATCACCATTGCCGTGCTGACCGCGCCCTTCCCGGCACTGAGCCTGGCCTTGGGCGGCTTGCTGGTGTTCAAGGATTCGATGCTCGCCCTGCATGCCTACAGCCGCAACGACACCGCCGCCGCGCTGGGACACTATCTGGGTGCGCTGCTCAATGCCGGCGGGACGTTGTTGACCGACCTGCGGCCCCTGCTGTTCGCCCCCGTCAAGCTCGCCCGTCCGCCGTTGCGCCATATTGCCCGGGTGACCAAGGACCAACAGGCCATGAGCTTGATCAAGCAACTGCAACCGCAACCCCCATTGCCCCAGGGCATGCAGCCCGTGCTGTTTGCCGGCGACAGCCTGTGGGCCTCGCACACCCCGGACAGCCTGGGGCGATTCCTGTTGTTTCGCTACGACAACACCAGCGGGCAATTGCGCTCCACCGGCAAGCTGGTGAACCAGACGGTGGACGGCCAGTGGCAGCGCTCCGGTGTCATCGGTGGCATGCCTGGCCCTGAAAGACTCGGCCAGCCCTATGAGTTGTCGGAAAAGTTTCGTCGCGACGTATCGGCTGTCATCGCCCCTGAGGACCGGTCGGCGCTGTTCCTGCAGATCGCCTACCTGGATCGAGACCTCAATACCCACAGCATCTGGATCTCGCGTCGGCAACTCGCCCCGGCACTCAAACAGCACCTGGACAACGTCAGGGCCCTGACGGATGACGCCGACGCGTTTTTTGCACGGTTGCCCGCCGTGGTTCCCCGGGCCGAAACCCTGAACCCGGCGCCAGACATTGCCCTGCGTGACTTGCTCAAGCTGCTGATCGATGACGCGCACCACCTGGTGGTAGGCGAGGCACCGTTTTCCACCGCGGCTAAACAGGTGCTGATCGAAAACATGCAGTACCTGCGCGAACTGAACGTGACGGTTCTCTATATCGAGCCGCTGTGGCGCGACATTCATCACTTGAAAACCCACTCACGGTTTTCCAGTGGTTTCTCGAAACGGGCCGAGGGCCAGCTCAAATCCATCGACAAGGAAAATTACCGCGACCCCGACGGGTTGCACGGCCACTGGATGCTGGTAAACACCGCCCAACAGCACGGAATTGAGGTCAGACCGTTGAACGCCTCAAGCTCCTACGACCTGGAAAACACCCTGTGCCTGTTTGATTCACGCCCGGCCCCGATTCGCGCCAACCGGCTGACCAACTTTTACTCCCACACCCTCATCAACGATGACCAGGCGAAAAAACCGGGCGAGCGCTGGGTAGCGTTGGTTGATCAAAAACGCATGAGCACCTATCGCGGCACGCCGGGCCTGGCCGACCTGCAAAAGAGCATTGCCCTGCGGGTCGACGACGCCTTCGACCAACCCACCCGAGTCATCGCGGATGTGGCCGGCGGCATTCCCGGCGATGCCCTGGCCAAGGGCGACCTGAAGCTGTCGTTGCACACGGCACGCCAACCGGCGCCGCACCCGGGGCCCTCGGTGGAGCGCTCACACGCGCTACGGCCAACGCGCCCTCTGCCTGTTGAGGCGCCGCGCCACTTCAGCACCTTTGACCTGCCCCATGAACACCTGGGCCTGATCAGCGAGGAAATCACCTTGCCGATAGGCACGCGTGAAGCGCTCTTCGCCACCGCCTACAGGGAGACCGCCAGCAGCCGTCGCGCGGCGCAAACCACCTTCGACCAGACCCGCAGAAAACTTCAGGATCAGGCCCAGGCGTTTTTTACCGAACACACACCGCCTGCTCGGGGAGCACTGCCTGCGGTCGACCCGACCCTGGATGAGGCGAAATTTATCGATCAACTGCTGGACACCGCCGATGGCCTGGTAGTCGGCGAAGCCCACGCCGGTACGTCGAGCAAAGGCTTCCTCAGCCGGCACATGGAATACCTGAAGGGCCCGCGAGAAGTAAAAACCCTGTACATGGAGCAACTCACCACCGAGCTGCATCAAGCCGACCTGGATATCGTCCACAGCCTGGGCTTTATGCCAGATGAACTGTGGAGCTACCTCAACGCATTGGACAAAGGCCACGGCGTACCGGCCGACAGCCCCTACGGTTTTGTCAGCCTGGTGCAGGTGGCGATGAAGCATAACGTGCGGATCCGCGCACTCGACTGTGTCGCCAGCTTGCGGGTGGACGGCATGCCCGGCTCCAGGACATCAATGTTCAACTACTTTGCGACCCAGGTGATCCGCGCCGACCAGCTTCAACAGGGGCCGCACAAGTGGGTCGCACTGGTGGGCGAAACGCACGCCAATACCCATCGCGGCGTGCCGGGCATTGCCGAGCTCAACAACGGCATCAGTCTGCTGCTGGACGATGTGCCGCCCGGCTCGGCCAGCGGCTTCGTGCGTGAGCCCGCCAGCGTCCAGGCGCTGCCGCGCGAGCAGCAATGGCCATTGGTGCGCTACGACTTCAAGAAAAACGTCGAAGTCGCCGGTGCGCCATTGCCGCTACCTGCCACGCCCGCACCCCCCCTCAGCCTCGAACAACGCCTGCGGCGCAAAGGCGACTATCTGCTTCAGCGCACCCTGGACGATGGGTTGGAGATGGTCCATAAAAACCGCGACGGCGTACTGGTCCACACCGCGTTGCAGCAGGATGCCAGGGGGCACTTCGTCAATCGCTGGAACCTGGATGACCGCCGTTTCAGCAGCAGGGAAGCGTTGATCAACATCATCACCACCAGCAAAAGAATGCGCCAAGTCCACTGATCCTCGCACCGCCCTCTGCATGAGGGCGGTGCGACCGCTCGTCGCTCACGTTCCATAAATCCTGCCCTCACGAAAAAACCGTTTCAGCTCTCGCCAGGGCTGCCGATACCTCCTGACTACCCATCGGCTGGTCGCTACTTCCAGCAACCGGATGTACCCGCAAATCTGTTCCTGGAGGAATGCGATGAATAGTTGGTTCGGCAACATCAGCGTCAATATGAAACTGGGCCTGGGCTTCGGCCTGGTACTGGTCCTCACCTCGATCCTCGCGCTCACCGGCTGGACCAGCCTGGGCGGCCTGATCGACCGCAGCAACTGGATGAGCGACATCACCCAGCTCAACGCTTCGCTGACCAAACTGCGCATCGTGCGCCTGCAATACATGTTGGCCAACGGCGACGAAGCCGTGGCGCAAAACGTGCAGACCAACCTCGACGGTTTTGTGGCCCAGCAACAGAAGCTGCTGGACAGCTTCAAGAGCCCGGACAACCTCAAGCTGCTCAATGAGCAAAAAGCGATCATCACCGCTTACCAGCAGTCCTTGAACAAAATGCGCGAGGCCTACCGCAACGGTAACGCCGCGCGCCAGGTCATGGGCGACAAGGCTGACATCGCCAATGCGCAGATCAGTGCCCTGGACGCCAGCGTGCGCCAGATGCCCGAGAGCACCGAGCGCTTTGCCCAGTTCGAGGCCGTGACCAGCGCCAAGGAACAGTTCCAGTTGGCCCGCTACGAAGTGCGCGGCTACACCGGCAACGTCAACGCCGAGACTGAAGCCCGCGCTGCCGCGCAGATCGAGAAAGCCATCGACGGTCTGAAAGGCCTGCACGCAGCGTTTGGCGCCAGCCAACAGCCTGCACTGACCGCCCTGGAAACCGCTCTCGGCGCCTATCGCAGCGCGGTGCAGAACTACAAGGCGGCCAACGCCAACATCGTCTCGGCCCGGGCAGAAATGACCACCCAGGGCACCGACATTGTCACCATCAGCGACAAGCTGTACGACATCCAGCTGCAACGTCGTGACGCCGAAAGCGCCCAGGCCCGCAGCCTGCAACTGATCAGCACATTGCTGGCCTTGCTGGTGGGCATCGTGGCGGCCGTGATCATCACCCGCCAGATCACCCGCCCACTGCGCGAGACCCTCGCCGTGGTGGAGCGCATCGCTTCCGGCGACCTGAGCCACAACATCCAGGTGACCCGCCGCGACGAACTCGGCGTGTTGCAGCAAGGCATCCAGCGCATGGGCACCACCCTGCGTGAACTGATCAGCGGCATCCGCGACGGCGTGACCCAGATCGCCAGCGCCGCCGAAGAGCTGTCGGCCGTGACCGAACAGACCAGTGCCGGGGTCAACAGCCAGAAGATCGAGACCGATCAAGTGGCCACCGCCATGCACGAGATGACCGCCACCGTGCAGGAAGTCGCACGCAACGCCGAACAAGCGTCCCAGGCTGCCTCGGCCGCCGACGGTGAAGCCCGTGCCGGTGACAAGGTGGTGGCCGAAGCCATCGCCCAGATCGAACGCCTGGCAGCTGAAGTGGCGCGCTCCACCGACGCCATGACGCACCTGCAACAAGAGAGCAACAAGATCGGCAGCGTGATGGACGTGATCAAGGCCGTGGCCGAGCAGACCAACCTGCTGGCGCTCAACGCCGCCATCGAAGCCGCCCGTGCCGGTGAAGCCGGTCGGGGTTTTGCGGTGGTCGCCGATGAGGTGCGCGGCCTGGCCCAGCGCACCCAGAAATCCACCGAAGAAATCGAAGGCCTGGTGGCCGGTTTGCAGAACGGCACCCAGCAAGTGGCCGCCGTGATGAACAACAGCCGCAGCCTCACCGACAGCAGCGTCGAACTGACGCGCAAGGCCGGTGTGTCACTGGAAAACATCACCCGTACGGTGTCGAATATCCAGTCGATGAACCAGCAGATCGCCGCAGCCGCCGAGCAGCAGAGTGCCGTGGCGGAAGAGATCAGCCGCAGTATCGTGAATGTGCGGGACGTGTCGGAGCAGACGGCAGCGGCCAGTGACGAGACGGCCAAGTCGAGTGTGGAACTGGCGCGTTTGGGCGGGCAGTTGCAACAGATGGTCAGCCATTTCCGGGTGTAAATCCCAGGTACAAAAAAGCCGCCCCGGTCGAAACCGGGGCGGCCCACTTCTCAGACCTTAACGGTCATCAAAGCTGTCCCGCAGGAATTTCCACACGTGATAAACACGCAGGGAGTTCACTACGAGGTCCCACGTACGTCGTGCAAACTTGGACATACTCGGCCCTCCATCAGTTGGGCCTACCTCCAGCGCACTTACCGGAACACGTGAGCCTTCGGACGCAGGTCAATGCTTCCAGTGAGGCGGCCGGGCTTTGGGTCCTCCCGCATGAATCCGGCACGGATTACTAGCCCGTGGCGTTCGGTCCATAAATTCGCGCGCGTACCCAGCCCACCTACAAACGACATACACAGAACGGGGGCGATACTAACGAACATCCCGCTCAAAGGTGTGACCTGGGAGAACTAATCCACCGGTAACGCTCCAAGAATTTATTGCCAGTTTTTGCAGTCGTCCTTAAATAGCGTAGATCTCAAAGAACTGAAAACACCGAGTGACACCAGGCCTTGCGTGATGCCTGAACCGACAGTAGTATCCGGTCAGCAGGTCAATGCTTCCGGTGAGGCGCAACCCCAGCCGCGAACTGGGATTGCAATAAAAAACCGCCCTACTAAGGCGGTTTTTTATTGCCTGCGATTTATGCGCGCAGCCTCAGCTGCTGACTTCTTCAACAAACACCAACCGGTTCCCAGACGGGTCGCTGATGCTCATCTCGCGGCTGCCCCACGGCGTGTCTTCAATACCGGGCTTGGCGTTGCGGTAATGCTTGGCCAGCAACTGTTGCTGGTACGCTTCCAGCCCTTGGGCCTGAATCCGCACCGCCGCACCTGGCGTGCAATCGCCATGGTGCTCGGACAAGTGCAGCACGCAGTCCCCCAGCGACACCTGCAGGTACAGCGGAAAGTTGTCTTCAAACCGGTGCTGCCAATCGACCTTGAACCCCAGGAAGTCGACGTAGAACTCCAACGTTTTGGCCTCGTCGAAACTGCGCAAGATGGGGGTGACTTTTCCTAAGTGCATGGCGATTGCTCCGTGTTTGAGAGCGGCCACTATACGGCCGCAAACCCGTTTCGCAAATCCCCACTGCGCGCCAGGAATCGTCCGGGACGCTGCCCGTTGGCCTGCCCGTCGCTGTAGCTGAGCACGCCGTTAACCCACACACCGTCAATCCCTTCCGCCGCGCGCTGCGGCTCTTTGAAGTCCGCCACATCCCGCACCCGCAACGGATCAAACAGCACCAGATCGGCCCAGTGTCCTTCACGGATTTCACCGCGCTCGGCCAAGCCAAAGCGCGCTGCCGACAGTCCGGTCATCTTGTGCACGGCGGTGTGCAGCGGGAACAAGCCAAGGTCCCGGCTGAAATGCCCCAGTACCCGGGGAAACGCGCCCCACAGACGTGGATGAGGAAACGGATCTTCCGGCAAACCATCCGAGCCAATCATCGACAGCGGATGCGCCAGGATGCGCTGCACGTCGGTCTCGTCCATCCCGTAATACACCGCCCCGGCGGGTTGCAGGCGGCGGGCGGCGTCCATCAGCGGCACCGCCCACTCGGCGGCGATATCCTGCAGATCCCGCCCGCCCATTTCCGGATGCGGCGCAGACCAGGTGATGGTGATGCGAAACGCATCGGTGACTTGCTTGAGGTCCAGGGTCGAAGAGCTGGCCGCATACGGGTAGCAATCGCAGCCCACCGGGTGGGTCTTCGCCGCGTGTTCCAGCGAGGCCAACAACTGCGGACTGCGCCCCCAGTTACCGGCGCCCGCGCACTTGAGGTGGGAAATGATCACCGGCGCCTTGGCATGCCGGCCGATCAGAAAAGCCTCGTCCATCGCCTCCAGCACCGGTTCGAATTCGCTGCGCAAATGGGTGGTGTACACCGCGCCATACGCCGTCAGTTCTTCACTCAACTGCAGCACTTCATCGGTCTCGGCGTTGAAGGCGCTGGCGTATGCAAGCCCGGTGGATAAACCCAGGGCACCGTCCGCCAGACTCTCCTGCAACTGCACGCGCATCGCGGTGATTTCACCCGGCGTGGCGGTACGGTGCAGGTCGTCCATATGGTTGCTGCGCAGCGCGGTGTGGCCGATCAGCGCCGCCACATTGACGGCCGGGTGGGCGTTTTCCACCGCCGCGCGGTAATCGCTGAACCGTGGGTAGGCAAAGGCCTCGGCGGTGCCCAGCAGGTTCATCGGGTCCGGCGGATCAGCCTGCAAGCTCACGGGCGAGGCGCTGATGCCGCAGTTGCCGACAATCACCGTGGTCACGCCCTGGCTCAGCTTGGGCAGCATCTGCGGGTGACGGATCACCACCGTGTCGTCGTGGGTGTGCACGTCGATAAACCCCGGCGCCAATACGCGCCCGGCAGCGTCGATTTCATGCTCGGCGCTGTCCCGGGACAGGTCGCCGATCTTCTCGATACGGCCCTCGTGCACTGCCACATCGGCTACATAGCCGGGGGTGTTGCTGCCATCAATGATCAGCGCCTGGCGGATCAGCGTGTGGTACTTCATCTCAATCTCCAAGCGGCAGGCTGTCAGGGCCGCCGCGATAATCGTCCAGGGCCAGCTTGATCCGTCGCAGGCGTTCCTGGTTGTCGTCCGGCATGGCCAAGGCCAGCTCGGTAGCGAGCACATCGATGGCCAACAGCATTCCGTAGCGCGCCGCCGTTGGCTTGTAGATAAAACTGGTTTCGGCCGGTTGCAGCGGCAGCAGCACATCGGCCAACTGCGCCAGCGGAGAATCCGGCAGGGTGATGGCGATGATTTTTGCGCCGTAGTTGCGTGCCAGCGCCACCACGCCCAATACCTCCGGGGTGATGCCGGTCAGCGAGCAGACGATCAGCGCATGCTCCGGGCCCAGGGTGGCGGCGGTCACGCGCATCATCACCGGGTCGTGGCAGGCGTTGATCGCGTAGCCCAGGCGCACCAGGCGCACTTGCAACTCGTCGCTGCACAGGCTCGACGGCCCGCCCATGCCGAACGCGTGGATCATCCGCGCATTGCCCAGCAGGCTCACGGCGTCGACAAAACTGCGCTGGTTGAAACCGGACAGGTGCCGGCGCAACGTCGCCTCGATATCGCTGAGAATCTGCCGGTGAAACGCCGACTGCTCCGGCAGGCCCGCCGGGTCGAGGAAACGGCTGCCGACACCGCTGGCCTGGGCCAGTTGCAGGCGCAGGTCACGCAGGTCGCGGCAGCCGACGCTGCGGGCAAAACGCGACAAGGTGGCGGTGCTGACCTCGGCCCGTTGGGACAATTCTTCCAGGCTGGCGGACGCTGCAAAGCCGACATCATCGAGCATCAGCTTGGCGATACGCCCTTCGCCGGCGCTGAAGGAATCCTGGCGGGCGCGGATCTGGTAGAGGATGTCCATCGGTTCGGCTCCGGGTTACAAGATGCAGGACAAACCATAAGTCAGACCGAAGGCGACCACCGAAATCAGGGTCTCCAGCACGGTCCAGGTCTTGAAGGTCTGGATCACCGTCATATTGAAGTATTCCTTGATCAGCCAGAAGCCGCCGTCGTTTACGTGGGAAAAGATTACCGAACCCGCGCCGGTGGCAAGCACCAGCAATTCCGGGTGTGGATAACCCAGGCCCATCGCAACCGGTGCGACCACGCCTGAGGCCGTGGTCATGGCCACGGTGGCCGAGCCGGTGGCGATGCGCATCAGCGCGGCGAACAGCCAGCCCATCACCAAAGGCGACAGGTTGAAGGCGTGGGCCAGGCCGAGGATCTCATTGGTGACGCCGGCGTCCACCAGAATCCGGTTCAAACCACCGCCCGCGCCCACCAGCAAGGTGATGCTGGCGGTCGGTGCCAGGCATTCGTTGGTGAACTTGAGGATCGATTCGCGGTTGAAACCCTGGGCCAGGCCGAGGGTCCAGAAGCTCACCAGGGTCGCCACCAGCAGCGCAATCACCGAGTTACCGATAAACAACAGGAACTGGTTAAAGGCGGTGCCCGGTGTGGAAATCAGGTTGGCCCAGCCGCCGATCATCATCAGCACCACCGGTAACAGGATGGTGCCCATGGTCAGGGCGAAACTCGGCAGGCGGGTGCGCGGCGCGCGGTCGATGAACTGGCGTTCCAGCGGGTTTTCCGCGGGCAGGTGAATGTGCGGCACGATAAATTTGGCGTACAGCGGGCCGGCAATGATCGCGGTGGGTATGCCGATCAAAATCGCATACAGCACCGTCTGCCCGACCGAGGCGTTATAGGCCAGCACCGCCATCATCGCCGCCGGATGCGGCGGCACCAGCGCATGCACCACCGACAAGCCGGCCACCATCGGCAGGCCGACCATCAGGATCGACACGCCCACCCGCCGCGCCACGGTAAACGCGATCGGCACCAGCAACACAAAACCGACCTCGAAAAACAGCGGCAGCCCCACCAGGAACGCGATACAGACCATTGCCCAGTGCGCGTTACGCTCGCCGAACCGGTTGATCAGCGTGCGCGCCACCTGCTCGGCGCCACCGGACTCGGCCATCATCTTGCCGAGCATGGTGCCCAGCGCGACCACCAGCGCAATATGCCCCAGCGTCTTGCCGACGCCCGCCTCGTAGGAGCCCATGATCGTGTCCGCCGGCATCCCGGCCAACAGCGCCAGGCCGATAGACACCAGGGTGATGACGATAAACGGGTTGAGCCGGTAACGCGCGATCAATACGATCAATGCAATGATGGCGATGGCGGCGTAGATCAACAGCCAATACCCCGGTGATGCGGCCATGCGGTACTCCTCGGAAAGGGTCACGTCGAATAGGTTGTGAAAGTCATAAATCATTACCGAGGTGCATTTTCAATTTTTATGAAAGTAATTTTCGCCCACAGACAAGCCCTGTCGCGCAGGGATATGCCCAGGGTCAGTGGATGAAAATTCGGGGGGCGTTCTTACATGAAGATCGCCGGGGCTGGAAACTCAACTGCGCAGGCCGAGTCTTAGACTGCACACCGACTCATGACCAGGAAAACCCAGAATGAATCGTAACCCCCTGCTTGTTCCTTTCGCCGCCGGCGCACTGTTGCTGGCCTTGTGCGGCACGGCCTCGGCCGATGAGAACCCGGCACTGAAAAAATGCATGGACGGCGCCAACACCACCGCCGACATGGTCGATTGCAACGCCAAGGAAACCAAGGTGCAGGACGCGCGCCTGAATACCGCCTACAAAACCGCGATGACGGCGATGGAAGGCAACCGCAAGCAGCAGTTGCAGGACGTCCAGCGCCAGTGGCTCAAGTTTCGCGATGCCAATTGCGGCTTCATCGGCTCGGCCACCGGCGGCACCATTGATCAGGTCAACGGCTCCGGCTGCGTGCTGGACATGACCCAGACCCGCGCCCAGGAACTGGAAAACCTGGTCGGACCATGATCGTTCCCACGCTCTGCGTGGGAATGCATCCTGTGACGCTCCGCGTCACGATTTTAAGAGCGGACGCGGAGCGTCCAAAGCGGCGTTCCCACGCAGAGCGTGGGAACGATCATCGCACTTCAACAACGGTCAGTCGTGCTGCACCCGGGCCCGCTTGAGCAGTTTGCGGCAGCGCTCGGACAGGTGCAGTACCCGCAAATGCTTGCCGGCCTTGGTGTAGCGCTCGCGCAAGGTCATCAACGCAGCAATCGCCGAATAGTCGACGAAGCTCAAGTGACGGCAATCCAGCGTCACCTGGGCCGGGTCGTTGGCCGGATCGAAGCGATTCAAAAACGGCGTGGTCGAGGCAAAAAACAGCGTGCCGTGCACCCGATAGAGTTTGCTGCCGTCCGCTTCCATATGCTCATCCGCGTACAGCTCGCGCGCCTGCTGCCAGGCGAAGTTCAGCGCCGCAATCACAATCCCGCACAGCACCGCCGTCGCCAGGTCGGTGAACACGGTAATCACCGTCACCGCCATGATCACCAGCACGTCGTTGAGCGGCACCTTGTTGATCACCCGCAGGGACGCCCAGGCAAAGGTCTGCTGGGACACCACAAACATCACCCCCACCAGCGCCGCCAGCGGAATGCGCTCGATCAGCGGTGACAGAAACAGAATGAACAACAGGATCATCACCCCGGCAAATACCCCGGAGAAACGCCCGCGCCCGCCGGAGCTGAGGTTGATCACGGTTTGCCCGATCATCGCGCAGCCGCCCATGCCGCCGAACAATCCGGAGACCATATTCGCCGCGCCCAGGGCCACGCTTTCACGGTCCGGGTAGCCGCGGGTTTCAGTGATTTCGTCGGTGAGGTTGAGGGTCAGCAGGGTTTCCAGCAGGCCGACCATGGCCATCAGGATCGCGTAGGGCGCGATGATGTGCAGGGTTTCGAGGGTCCAGGGGATCTGTGGCAGCGCGAAGGTCGGCAGGCCGCCGGCGATGTGGGCCATGTCGCCCAGGGTGCGGGTCGGCAGGCCGAGCAGGTACACCGCCAGGCCTACGCCGAGGATCGCCACCAGGGCTGGCGGTACGGCGCGGGTCAGGCGCGGCAGCAGGTAGACGATGGCCATGGTGGCCGCGACCAGCCCGGTCATTACGTACAGCGGCGTGCCGCTGAGCCAGGTGTCACCGCTCTTGAAATGCTCCAGCTGCGCCAGGGCAATGATGATCGCCAGGCCGTTGACGAACCCGAGCATCACCGGGTGCGGCACCATGCGCACCAGCTTGCCCAGGCGCAACAGGCCGAAGGCGACCATGATCAACCCGCCCAGCAACACCGTGGCCAGCAGGTACTGCACGCCGTGCTGCACCACCAGCGCGACGATCACCACCGCCATCGAGCCGGCGGCACCGGAGACCATGCCGGGCCGGCCGCCGAACAGCGCGGTGAGGGTGCAGATGATGAATGCGCCGTAAAGGCCCATCAGCGGGTTGAGGTGAGCCACCAGGGCAAAGGCGATGCATTCGGGCAGCAAGGCAAAAGACGTGGTGAGTCCGGCCAGGGCGTCGGCGCGCAGACGGGTGAGGTTCATTGAAGTACCGGGGAGTTGCGGGGGATAAGGCTGGGGATGGTACGGAA
>NZ_JACAOM010000075.1:0-71303 GCF_013386245.1 Pseudomonas sp. 21615526
CAAGCCCGCTCCCACATGGGCTCGGTGGGGTTCTTGAGGGCGCATTTCACTCATCCACCCGCTTCGCCGCCGGCAAGGTGAACCCCGACACCGACCGCCGCAACTGACTGGCCATTTTTGCCAGGTTGCCGATGCTCTCGGCAGTGGCCGTAGAGCCCGACGAAGTCTGAGTGGTGATCTGTTGAATCACGTTCATCGTCAGGGAAATCTGCCCTGCCGACGACGTCTGCTGCTGCGCCGCGTTGGAGATACTCTGGATCAGCGCCGCCAGGGTTTTCGACACGCCTTCGAT
Source organism: Pseudomonas sp. 21615526 (assembly GCF_013386245.1). NCBI lineage: Bacteria > Pseudomonadati > Pseudomonadota > Gammaproteobacteria > Pseudomonadales > Pseudomonadaceae > Pseudomonas > Pseudomonas sp. 21615526. The sequence continues at coordinate 293 of NZ_JACAOM010000075.1, forward strand.
CTCTTCCAGCGCAACCCCGGCGTCCTGGGCCAGCCGCGCACCGCGCACCACTTCGGTGGTGGTCTGCTCCATGGAAATCACGGCTTCGTTGGTGTCCGTCTGGATCGCCCGCACCAGGGTTTCGATCTGCCGCGTCGCCGCCGAAGAACGCTCAGCCAGGCGCTGTACCTCATCGGCCACCACCGCAAAACCACGCCCGGCATCACCGGCCATGCTCGCCTGGATCGCGGCGTTGAGCGCGAGGATGTTGGTCTGCTCGGCGATGTCATCGATCAGGCTGACGATGTCGCCAATTTCCTGGGACGATTCCCCCAGGCGCTTGATGCGCTTGGCGGTGTCCTGGATCTGTTCACGGATGTTGTCCATGCCGTGGATGGTGTTGTGCACCACCTCGTTGCCCTTGTTGGCAATCTCTACCGAACGCTCGGCCACTGCCGAAGATTCGGCGGCGTTGGCCGACACCTGGTCGATGGACTGGGCCATCTGGTTGATCGCCGTGGACGCTTCGGCAATCTGCTGTGCCTGATGCTCCGACGCTTGGGCCAGGTGCATGGCGGTGGCCTGGGTGTCCTGCACCGCACCGGCCACCTGGCCGGCAGTGAGGTTGATGGTGGCCACCAGGTCGCGCAGTTGGTCCACGGAATAGTTGATGGAGTCGGCAATGGTGCCGGTGAAGTCTTCGGTGACCGAGGCGGTGACGGTCAGGTCGCCGTCGGCCAAGTCTTCAATCTCATCCAGCAGGCGCATGATCGCGTTCTGGTTGCGCTCGTTCTTCTCGGCGGTTTCCCGCAACTGGCGGTTGGTCTCGCGGACCATCACCAGGCCGATCAGGATGATCGAGGCCAGCGCCAGCAAGCCCAGCACGTAGCCGCCGATGGTGTCGAAAGTGCGCCCGTCCGCGAGGTTTTCAAAGCCGGTGGCCAGGTGCGAGGCTTCGTCCAGCAGGGTTTGCGACAGGTTGAAGATATTGCTCGCCGAGGCGCGCACCTGGAACAGCTGCGGCGAGGTCTCGAGGATTTCGTCCACGGAACCGGAGACGAATTCGAACAGCTCGGAAATCTCCGCCAACCGGGCGCGGGCGTCGTGGTCTTCAACCTGGGTGATGCGCAGCCCGGGATTGCCGTTGAGCATGCCACTGAGCACCACGCCGAAACGGTTGGCATCGCGGCCAAAGGCATCGGCGGCCTGCACGGCAGTCTCGTCCCCCGCCAGCACGGTGTTCACCGCCCCCAGGATGCGTTCGGCCAGCAATGACTGGCGCTGGGCCAACGCTACCTGGCTGGCCGGTGCGCCGCGTTGCAGCAGAATATCGACAACCTTTTCCGACTCCATCTGCAACTGCGGAACGGTTTCCGCCAGGGTCGCGGCCACTTGATGCAACGACAGCACCGTTTGCTCGCTGGCCAGAATCGCATCGGCGTTTTTCAGCAGCGCTTCCCAGTCGGTCTGCACGGCGCGCATTTCTGCACGCACGGCGGTGGGTGCAGCGGGCAGGCCGGTGGCCGGGTCGCCTTTTTTCAGGTAACCCCAGCGCTGGGCAAAATCGTTGCGCGCATCCCCCAGCAGCTTGAACGCCGCCGCCTTGCCGGCGGCAGCCTCGGTGGCGTTCTTGGCGATGCGCTGGGACAGCACCCGCAGCTCGCCGGCGTGGCCGATGTACTGTTTGTCGTAGGTGGACTGGGTGTTGAGGTACGCGAAGTTGGCGAACAGCAGCATGATGAACACGATCAGCGCGATAAACAGCACGATGATCTGCGAGCGGCTGCGGGAGGCTTCCTGGGGTTTGACCGGGGTGACGGTACTCATGCGGCGACATCCATGAAACCTGGAGCCTGGGCCAGGGCGAAGGGGCTGAAGACCTGCCACAGCTGGTCGCCGTCGAACTGGCCCTGGATAAACGGCGCGCCGCCTGCGGTGCTCGTCGACAACGCGTCTTGTGCGAAATGCTGCATGCCCACCACCTCGTCCACCAACAGGCCGACAAACACGTCCTGATACTCCACCACCAGCACCCGCCGTTGTTTGCGCGCCACCGACAGCTCAAGGCCAAGGAAACCGCCCAGGTCCATCACCGGCAGCAAGCGCCCGCGCAGGTTGGCCACGCCCTTGATCCACGGCTTGACCCCGGGCATCAAGGTACAGCGCGGTTCGTGCAGCACTTCCGCCACCTCGCCCATGGGCGCCACGTACCAGTGTTCGCCCAGGCGAAACCCGATCCCGCTCCAGCTGAGCAGCCGGGTTTCCTGGGACGGCAGGTCGGCAGCCAGCAAGCGGCAGCGGCGGTCGATGTCCAGCAGCAGCTCGAAGGCGGTTTGCGACTCGGTCATGGGAACGTGCCGTCAGCCGGCCAGCACCTTGTTCAGGGTGGCGATCAGGGTTTCTTCGTCCACGGGCTTGGTCAGGTAATCCTTGGCGCCCTGGCGCTCGCCCCAGATCTTGTCGGTTTCCTGATCCTTGGTGGTGATGATGATCACCGGGATGTGGCTGGTCTCGGCATCTTTGGTCAACTGACGGGTGGCCTGGAAGCCATTGAGGCCCGGCATCACGATATCCATCAGCACCGCATCCGGCTTTTCCTGACGGGCCAGCGCAACGCCATCGCCGCCGTTCTGGGCCTTGAGGACGGTGTGACCGTGCTTTTCGAGCATTTCGGTCAGTTTGTACATTTCAGTCGGCGAATCGTCGACGATCAGAACACGTGCCATGGTTTTCCCCACTTATCTAGTAGACGCAAGCCCTCGTGGGGCCCCCGTCAGTGTGCTTGTTCTACTGCGGCGAAGCCCGGTACATAGGCCTTGATCGCGCTCAGCAGTTCTTCCTTGCTGAAAGGCTTGGTCAAAAACTGATCAGAGCCGACGATGCGCCCCTTGGCCTTGTCGAACAGACCATCCTTGGAGGACAGCATGATTACCGGGATCGACTTGAACGCCGGGTTGTTCTTCACCAGCGCGCAGGTCTGATAGCCATCCAGGCGCGGCATCATGATGTCGACAAAGATAATGTGTGGATGATGGTCAACAATCTTGGCCAGGGCATCGAAACCGTCGATGGCCGTGATGACGTCGCACCCTACGTTCTTCAACAGTGTTTCGGCCGTGCGGCGAATCGTTTTCGAATCGTCGATCACCATCACTTTCAAGGCGTTGGAATGCTGTTCCATATCTGCTCTACCATCGCCACAGCGAATAGGTTTTCGGTGTGTACTGCCTGATGTTGCACAGGACGAGCGCCAAAAGCCTCGGAATTCAAGGGCTGATGTGCCATGGCAGCCTTTTTAGCACAGTCTCAGAACGCAATCTATCGGCCGACCCGCGTGGTGGTTTTTCCTTGACCCACAACAGCCGCAGCGCCACTCTGACGCCACTTTTATGCGCCCTTATTTGCTAGAGGAAATCCCCCATGAGCGTTCGCGTCGGCATTGTCATGGACCCTATCGCCAGCATTTCCTATAAAAAGGACAGCTCGCTGGCCATGCTGCTGGCCGCCCAGGCCCGCGGCTGGAGCCTGTTCTATATGGAGCAGCCGGACCTTTACCAGGGCGACGGTGAAGCGCGGGCGCGGATGCGTCCCCTGCAGGTGTTTGCCAACCCCGAGAAGTGGTTCGAGCTGCAAGACGAAATCGACAGCCCCCTGAGCGACCTCGACGTGATCCTGATGCGCAAGGATCCGCCGTTCGACATGGAGTTCGTCTACTCCACCTACCTGCTGGAGCAGGCCGAGCGCGCGGGCGTGCTGATCGTCAACAAGCCCCAGAGCCTGCGCGACTGCAATGAAAAGCTGTTCGCCACGCTGTTCCCGCAGTGCACGCCGCCGACCGTGGTCAGCCGCCGCGCCGATGTGCTGCGTGAATTCGCCGCCAAGCACGGCGATGTGATCCTCAAGCCGCTGGACGGCATGGGCGGTACCTCGATCTTCCGCCACCGCGCCGGCGACCCGAACCTGTCGGTGATCCTGGAGACCCTGACTGCGCTGGGCACCCAGCAGATCATGGGCCAAGCCTACATTCCGGCGATCAAGGACGGCGACAAGCGCATCCTGATGATCGACGGCGAGCCGGTGCCTTACTGCCTGGCGCGCATTCCGGCCGCCGGCGAGACCCGCGGCAACCTGGCCGCCGGTGGCCGGGGTGAAGCCCGCCCGCTGACGGACAAGGATCGCTGGATTGCAGCCCAAGTCGGCCCGACCCTGCGCGAAAAAGGCCTGCTGTTCGTAGGACTGGACGTAATCGGCGAGAACCTCACCGAAATCAACGTCACCAGCCCGACCTGTATTCGCGAGATCGACAACGCATTTGGCACGAACATCGGCGAAATGCTGATGGCTGCGATTGCCGCCAAGCTACAAGCCAAGTGACATAGAACAGCCGGACACAAACCAACATTGCGTTATCATGCGCCACCTGTGAAACGCGCGATGTTGGTTTTCTTGTCATGACGCTCCCGTCCGATCTGCCCCCCGAACTCTCCCACAGCGGCGTGCGCCCGGCTGATCGGCTCGGATTTACCCTGTTTCTGGCGGCGTTGATTCACCTGGCGTTGATCCTCGGCCTGGGTTTCACCTTTGCCGAACCCAAGCAGATCACAAAGACCCTGGAAATCACCCTCGCCACGTTCAAAAGCGAAAAGAAGCCCGAAAAGGCCGACTTTCTCGCCCAGGACAATCAGCAAGGCAGCGGCACCCTCGACAAGAAGGCCGTGCCCAAGACCACTGAAGTCGCGCCATTCCAGGACAACAAGGTCAATAAGGTCACGCCACCGCCGGCGCCCAAGCCGGAGGTGAAACAGGCCGCACCCAAGGCGGCGGTCACCACCGTGGCGCCCAAGCCGCAAAAAGCCCCGACCCAGCGCGAAAAGGCCAAGACCGAACCCACGCCGGCACCGCCGGCCCCGACGTTTGACAGCTCGCAACTCTCCAGTGAGATCTCCAGCCTGGAAGCCGAACTGGCCCACGAACAACAGCTGTACGCCAAGCGCCCGCGGATCTACCGCCTCAACGCCGCCTCCACCATGCGCGACAAAGGCGCCTGGTATAAGGACGAGTGGCGCAAGAAGGTTGAGCGCATCGGCAACCTGAACTACCCGGACGAAGCCCGTCGCCAGCAGATCTACGGCAATTTGCGACTGCTGGTGTCGATCAACCGCGACGGCACCTTGTACGAGGTGCAGGTGCTGGAGTCCTCCGGCCAACCGCTGCTGGACCAGGCGGCGCAACGCATCGTGCGGCTGGCGGCGCCTTTTGCGCCGTTTACCGGGGACCTGAACGACATCGACCGCCTGGAAATCATTCGCACCTGGCGCTTTGCCAAGGGTGATCGGCTGTCGAGCAATTGATGCTGACGGTGATTTCCTGCGCATCCTCAGCTTGTCAGTTCGCCCCTCCAACGCCACACTAGCGGACATGAAAAATGTCAGCCCGACCTACCTCAAGCACCAATTCCTGATCGCCATGCCCCATATGGCCGACCCGAACTTTGCGCAGACCTTGACCTACATCGTCGAGCACACCGCCAATGGTGCGATGGGGTTGGTGGTCAACCGCCCGCAAGACCTGAACCTGGCCGATATCCTCGAGCAACTGCGCCCGGACATCGACCCACCCGCCAGCTGCCAGCACGTACCGATCTACATCGGCGGGCCGGTGCAGACGGACCGGGGTTTTGTGCTGCACCCCACCGGGCCGAAATTCCAGGCGACCGTGGACCTTGAAGGGTTGTCCCTGTCCACGTCCCAGGACGTCCTGTTCGCGATTGCCGACGGCGTGGGGCCTGATCAAAGTGTGATCACCCTCGGCTACGCCGGCTGGGAAGCCGGGCAACTGGAGGCGGAGCTGGCGAGCAATGCCTGGCTGACCTGCCCGTTCGATGCCGACATCCTGTTCAACACCCCCAGCGAACTGCGCCTGGAAGCGGCCGCCGCCAAGCTGCGGATCAACCTCAGCCTGCTGACCAGCCAGGCGGGGCACGCCTGATGGCCTTGCGTCTGATCCTCGGTTTCGACTACGGCACCAAACAGATCGGCGTCGCCGTCGGCCAGGTGATTACCGGCCAGGCCCGCGAGCTGTGCACCCTGAAGGCCCAGAACGGCGTGCCGGACTGGAACCAGGTCGAAGCCCTGATCAAGGAGTGGAAGCCCGACGCCGTGGTGGTCGGCCTGCCGCTGAACATGGACGGCACCCCGAGCGAGATGTGCCTGCGGGCCGAAAAGTTCGCCCGCCGCCTGAACGGCCGCTACAACCTGCCCTTCTATACCCACGACGAACGCCTGACCACGTTCGAAGCCAAGGGCGAGCGCCGTGACCGTGGCGGGCAGAAAGGCAGTTACCGCGACAACCCGGTGGATGCCATCGCCGCGGCCCTGCTGTTGCAGGGCTGGCTGGATGAAAACGCCGCTTTATTTGAATCCTGACTGACGCGGCTTGCCGCGTCTTCTTACGTTTGAGCCCGGACCTTGCCTGCGCGAGGCCTAGAAGGAGCACCCATGAGCCTGCCCAATCCCGCCGATCTGATCAGCCAGATGGCGATCCGCCTCAAGGCGCACCTGGAACACCGTGCCATCAGCGAGCCGCGCTTTATCGGCATCCGCACCGGTGGCGTGTGGGTGGCCCAGGCGCTGCTGGAAGAACTGGGCAGCGACTCGCCCCTGGGCACCCTGGACGTGTCTTTCTACCGTGACGACTTCAGCCAGAACGGCCTGCACCCGCAAGTGCGCCCCTCGGCCCTGCCCTTCGAGATCGAAGGCCAGCACCTGGTGCTGATCGATGACGTGCTGATGAGCGGTCGCACCATACGTGCCGCGATGAACGAACTGTTCGACTACGGCCGCCCGGCCAGCGTGACCCTGGTCTGTTTGCTGGACCTGGACGCCGGCGAATTGCCGATCAGCCCGGACGTGGTCGGCGCCACCCTGTCCCTGGAAGCCCACCAGCGGGTAAAATTGTCCGGTCCCACGCCGCTCGAACTCGAACTGCAAGACCTTGCCCTTTAAACCGCCTTGTAAAGAGTCCCCGCGATGACGCCTCTAGATGCCAAGCGCCCGCTGCAGCTCAATGCTCAGGGCCAGCTGCAACACTTCCTGTCCCTCGACGGCTTGCCCCGCGAACTGCTCACCGAAATCCTCGACACGGCCGACTCGTTTCTCGAAGTCGGCGGCCGGGCGGTGAAGAAAGTCCCGTTGCTGCGCGGCAAGACCATCTGCAACGTGTTCTTCGAGAACTCGACCCGCACCCGCACCACCTTTGAACTGGCGGCCCAACGCCTGTCGGCTGACGTGATCACGCTGAACGTGTCCACCTCGTCGGCGAGCAAGGGCGAAACCCTGCTCGACACCCTGCGCAACCTGGAAGCCATGGCCGCCGACATGTTCGTGGTGCGCCACGGCGATTCCGGTGCTGCGCACTTCATCGCCGAGCACGTGTGCCCGAATGTGGCGATCATCAACGGCGGCGACGGCCGTCACGCCCACCCGACCCAGGGCATGCTCGACATGCTGACCATCCGGCGGCACAAGGGCAGCTTTGAAAACCTCTCGGTGGCCATTGTCGGCGACATCCTGCACTCGCGGGTTGCACGCTCGAACATGCTGGCCCTGAAAACCCTGGGTTGCCCGGACATCCGCGTGATCGCCCCCAAGACCCTGCTGCCGATCGGTATCGAGCAGTACGGCGTGAAGGTCTACACCGACATGGCCGAAGGCCTGAAGGATGTGGACGTGGTGATCATGCTGCGCCTGCAGCGCGAGCGTATGGCGGGCGGCCTGCTGCCGAGCGAAGGCGAGTTCTATCGCCTGTTCGGCCTGACCACCGCACGCCTGGCCGGCGCCAAGCCGGACGCCATCGTGATGCACCCGGGGCCAATCAACCGTGGCGTGGAGATTGAGTCGGCGGTGGCCGATGGCGCGCAGTCGGTGATTCTCAACCAGGTCACGTACGGCATCGCCATCCGCATGGCGGTGTTGTCCATGGCCATGAGCGGGCAAACCGCGCAACGTCAATTCGAGCAGGAGAACGCCCAGTGAAGCTCAGCATTCTCGGCGCCCGAGTCATCGATCCGGCCAGCGGCCTGGATCAAGTCACCGATCTGCACCTGGAAGCCGGCAAGATCATTGCCATCGGCGCCGCACCCGCAGGCTTCAGCGCCAGCGAAACTATCGACGCCAAAGGCCTGATCGCCGCGCCTGGCCTGGTTGACCTGAACGTCGCCCTGCGTGAGCCGGGCTACAGCCGCAAGGGCAACATCACCAGCGAAACCCGCGCCGCCGCTGCCGGTGGCGTGACCAGCCTGTGCTGCCCGCCCCACACCAAACCGGTGCTGGACACCTCGGCGGTGACCGAACTGATCCTCGACCGCGCCCGCGAAGCCGGCAACTGCAAAGTGTTCCCCATCGGTGCCCTGAGCAAAGGGCTGGACGGCGAACAACTGGCCGAACTGATCGCCCTGCGCGACGCAGGCTGCGTGGCCTTCGGCAACGGCCTGGAGAGCTTTCGCAGCACCCGCACCCTGTGCCGTGCGCTGGAATATGCGGCGACTTTCGACCTGACTGTGATTTTCCACTCCCAGGACCGTGACCTGGCCGAAGGCGGCCTGGCCCACGAAGGCGCCACCGCGAGCTTCCTCGGCCTGCCGGGCATCCCGGAAACCGCCGAGACCGTGGCCCTGGCCCGCGACCTGCTGCTGGTGGAACAAAGCGGCGTACGCGCGCACTTCAGCCAGCTGACCAGCGCTCGCGGCGTGGCCCTGATCGCTCAGGCCCAAGCCCGCGGATTGCCGGTGACGGCGGATGTGGCGCTGTATCAGCTGATTCTGACGGATGAGGCGCTGATCGACTTCTCCAGCCTGTATCACGTGCAGCCGCCCCTGCGTACCCGCGCTGACCGTGACGGTTTGCGGGCGGCGGTGAAGTCCGGGGTGGTTTCGGCGATCTCCAGCCATCACCAGCCCCACGAGCGGGATGCCAAGCTGGCGCCGTTCGGCGCGACGGAGCCAGGCATCAGCAGCGTCGAGCTGTTGCTGCCGCTGGCAATGACGTTGGTGGAAGATGGTTTGCTGGACCTGCCGACCCTGCTGGCGCGTCTCAGTGCGGGCCCTGCCGAGGCGCTGCGCCTGCCGGCGGGCAAGCTGGCGGTGGGCTCGGCGGCGGACCTGGTGCTGTTTGATCCGGCCAGCTCCACGATTGCCGGGGAACACTGGCTGTCCAAGGGTGAAAACTGCCCATTCATCGGCCATAGCCTGCCGGCGACTGTGCGTTACACGCTGGTGGATGGGCGGATCAGCTACCAGGCTTGAATCCAATCCAGTGTGGGCACAGTAAATGTGGGAGCGGGCTTGCTCGCGAAAGCGGTGGGTCAGTCAATAGAGATGTCGACTGACACATCGCATTCGCGAGCAAGCCCGCTCCCACATTTGGATCTTCACACATCTTATCGGCCGCCGTTGCGCTCGGCATTGCGGATCGAAATCTGCGTATTCAGCGTCCAGAAGTCATACAGCACCCCGATCAGGAACAAGCCCCCGGTCAGCAGGTAAATGATCCCGCTGATCCATTTGCCCTGATACATGCGGTGCAAACCGAACACACCCAGGAACGCCAACAGAATCCAGGCCACGTTGTACTCGATCGGCCCGGCGGTAAATCGCAGGTCTGCTTCGCGGTCCATTGCCGGAATCAGGAACAAGTCGATCAACCAGCCAATCCCGAACAAACCGAAGGTGAAAAACCAGATCGTCCCGGTCACCGGCTTGCCGTAATAAAAGCGGTGAGCACCGGTAAAACCGAAAATCCAAAGCAGGTAGCCGATCACCTTGCTGTGGGTGTCTTGTTGCGAAACATCCTGTCGATAGGTGTTCATGGAGTACCTCTTTAGCCTCGATAGATAAATATTTCTGGTTTCTTTGTGACTTTTTTACGGGCGCCCGACATGCGGCAAATGGTATCTTCGCTTCCCTCAAAGCCTTATACCGCCTGACTTGTGTAGGACAATCGCGGCAATTCGTCACGGTTTTCCTGAATTTGACCCCAGGGTTCAGTCGACAAACGGCCTTAGCACGACACAAAAAGCTGTTATAAAGTTGCGCGCAAACCAAAAAGAGCCACGCCTAATGCGACCATTTTTCAAGACATGGCTAACCATTTGCCTATTAATGCCACTGGCCGCCCACGCCACCAATCGTGAGCAACGACTTCCCAACGTTAACGGTTTCACCCCTAAAGTTCACGCCACCACCAGCTCCGCCAAATCGGTAAAGCTGACCGTGAAGCGCCCGACTCAACTGAGCAAGGCCCACGGTAATGCGGCGCCAGGGCTGATGGCCGTCAACACCAAGCAAAGCAGCAACGTCCTCAGCCGTGCCGTCAACGTGCTCGGTACTCCTTATCGTTGGGGCGGCAGCAGCCCAAGTAAAGGGTTCGACTGCAGCGGCTTGGTGAAATATGCGTTTAACGACGTAAAAGCCGTGGATTTGCCGCGCACTTCCAACGCCATGGCCGCCGGCCACGGGCTGAAGGTTGAGCGCAAGGACTTGAAACCGGGTGACCTGCTGTTCTTCAAACTGAAGAGCCGCCAGGTGAACCACGTTGCCATCTACCTGGGCAACGACCGTTTCATCCACGCACCGCGTCGTGGCAAGTCCGTGAGCATCGATACGCTGAAGAAGCCGTTCTGGGACAAGAACTACGTGATTGCCAAGCGTGTCCTGCCTAAAGAACAGAACAACCTGCGGATTGTGCAGCGCTGATATCAGGCTGATGTGAGAGCAGGCTTGTGTGGGAGCGGGCTTGCTCGCGAATGCGGAGTGTCAGTCGATACATGCTTGACTGATACACCGCATTCGCGAGCAAGCCCGCTCCCACATTAGTTTTTCATCGCCCACGCGACCTTAAATATCCCCAGGCACCCTCGCCTTCTCCCGGGCATGTTCCCGGCTGATCACCCCCTGGCTGACCAACGCCTTCAAACTCATGTCCAGCGTCGTCATCCCCAACGCCCCGCCGGTCTGAATCGCCGAATACATCTGCGCCACCTTGTCCTCGCGGATCAAATTACGAATCGCCGGTGTGCCGAGCATGATTTCGTGAGCCGCCACCCGCCCGCCGCTGACCTTCTTCACCAGCACCTGGGACACCACCGCCTGCAATGACTCCGAGAGCATCGAGCGGACCATGGCCTTTTCCCCCGCCGGAAACACATCCACCACCCGGTCCACGGTTTTAGCCGCCGACGTGGTGTGCAGCGTGCCGAACACCAGATGCCCGGTTTCCGCCGCCGTCAGCGCGAGCCGAATGGTTTCCAGGTCCCGCAATTCGCCAACCAGGATCACATCCGGGTCCTCCCGCAATGCCGAACGCAGGGCGGCCGAGAAGCTGTGGGTGTCGCGATGCACCTGCCGCTGGTTGATCAGGGCGCTTTTCGGCTGATGGATAAATTCGATAGGGTCTTCAAGGGTGAGGATGTGCTGGCGACGATGGGTGTTGAGGTAATCGATCATCGCCGCCAGGGTCGTGGACTTGCCGGAACCGGTCGGCCCGGTGACCAGTACCAGCCCCCGTGGCAGGTCTGCGATGCGCCGGAACACCTCGCCCAACCCCAGGTGTTCCAGGCTCTGCACCGTTGAGGGGATGGTACGAAACACCGCGCCCATGCCCCGGTGCTGCTGGAACACGTTCACCCGAAACCGCGCCACCTCGGGCAACTCGAAGGCAAAATCCGTTTCAAGAGATGTTTCGAAATCCTTTTGCTGGTGATTGTTCAGCAAAGGGCTGAGCAACGCCGCCACTTGCACCGGCGCAAGTACAGGCCAATCGAGTGGCCAGACCTCGCCATCCACTCGCAGCATCGGCGCCAACCCCGCCGACAGATGCAGGTCGGAGGCCCGCAGGCGTACGCCGGCGGCCAGCAGTTCAGTGATATCCATAGGGCTTTCCATTTCCAGTAGAATGCCGCGGACTCCATATCCACGGGCGCAACTTGAATGTCGACCATAGCAGACAACATCGGCCTGGTTTCCGAGCGGATCCGGGCAGCCGCCGAGGCCGCGCAGCGCGACGCAGGCAGCGTGCACCTGCTGGCCGTGAGCAAGACCAAACCCGCACAGGCCGTGCGCGAAGCCTATGCCGCCGGGATGCGTGACTTTGGCGAGAACTATCTGCAGGAAGCCCTGGGCAAACAGGCCGAATTAACCGACCTGCCCTTGAGTTGGCACTTCATCGGCCCCATTCAATCGAACAAGACTCGTGCGATCGCCGAGAACTTCGCCTGGGTGCATTCCGTGGACCGCCTGAAAATCGCACAACGCCTGTCCGAACAACGCCCGGCTGACCTGCCGCCGCTGAATATCTGCATCCAGGTCAACGTCAGTGGCGAAGCCAGCAAGTCCGGCTGTACACCCGCCGACCTGCCCGCCCTGGCCGAAGCCATCAGCGCCCTGCCGCGCCTGAAGCTGCGCGGCCTGATGGCGATTCCCGAGCCGACCGACGACCGTTCAGAGCAAGACGCAGCCTTCGCCACCGTGCGCGACCTGCAAGCGAGCCTCGACCTGGGGCTCGACACACTTTCCATGGGCATGAGCCATGACCTTGAGTCGGCCATCGCCCAAGGGGCCACCTGGGTGCGGATCGGTACCGCCCTGTTTGGTGCCCGCGACTATGGCCAGCCGTGAAATGGCTGACTTCCATCTGAGTAAGGACCTGTCATGAGCAACACGCGTATTGCCTTTATCGGCGCCGGCAACATGGCGGCCAGCCTGATCGGCGGCCTGCGGGCCAAGGGCCTGGAAGCACAACAGATTCGCGCCAGCGACCCGGGCGCCGACACCCGCGCCCGCGTCAGCGCCGAGCACGGCATCGAAACCTTCGCCGACAACGCAGAAGCGATTGAAGGCGTGGACGTGGTAGTGCTGGCGGTCAAGCCACAAGCCATGAAAGCCGTGTGCGAAAGCCTGCGCCCAAGCCTCAAGCCCCATCAACTGGTGGTGTCCATCGCCGCCGGCATCACTTGCGCCAGCATGACCCACTGGCTCGGCGCCCAGCCGATTGTGCGTTGCATGCCCAACACCCCGGCGCTGCTGCGCAAGGGCGTGAGCGGCTTGTACGCCACATCCGAAGTCACTGCCCAACAGCGCGACCAGGCACAAGAGCTGCTGTCCGCCGTAGGTCTCGCCGTGTGGCTGGAACAAGAGCAGCAACTGGACGCCGTCACCGCCGTCTCCGGCAGTGGCCCGGCGTATTTCTTCCTGCTGATCGAGGCCATGACCGCCGCTGGTGTGAAACTCGGCCTGCCGCAGGAAGTCGCCGAGCAATTGGCCGAGCAGACCGCACTGGGCGCCGCGCAGATGGCCGTGACCAGCGATGTCGACGCGGCCGAGTTGCGCCGTCGCGTGACCTCGCCGGGCGGCACGACCCAGGCGGCAATCGAATCATTCCAGGCCGGGGGCTTTGAAGCCCTGGTGGAAAAAGCACTGGGTGCCGCAGCACATCGTTCGGCCGAAATGGCCGAGCAGCTGGGCAAATAGTCGTCCCCCACATAGGAATCAAACATGCTCGGAATCAATGACGCTGCCATTTTCATCATCCAGACCCTGGGCAGCCTGTACCTGCTGATCGTGCTGATGCGTTTTATCCTGCAACTGGTGCGGGCGAACTTCTACAACCCGCTGTGCCAGTTCGTGGTAAAGGCCACGCAGCCGCTGCTCAAGCCTCTGCGCCGGGTGATCCCGAGCCTGTTCGGCCTGGACATGTCGTCGCTGGTATTGGCGCTGCTGCTGCAGATCCTGCTGTTCGCGGTCATCCTGCTGCTCAATGGCTATCAGGCCACCACGCTGCTGTTGCTGCCGTGGGCCTTGATCGGGATCTTCTCGCTGTTCCTGAAGATCATTTTCTGGTCGATGATCATCAGCGTGATCCTGTCCTGGGTCGCTCCGGGCAGCCGCAGCCCGGGTGCCGAACTGGTGGCACAGATCACTGAGCCGGTGCTGGCACCGTTCCGTCGCCTGGTACCTAACCTGGGTGGCCTGGACATCTCGCCGATCTTCGCGTTTATCGCGATCCAGCTGCTGCAAAGCTGGGTGATTCCACGCTTGGCGTTCTACGCATTCATGCCCAAAGAACTGTTCGGTCTGATCTGACAACAATGTGGCGAGGGAGCTTGCTCCCGCTGGGCTGCGCAGCAGCCCCAAAACGGCCGACCGCGTTGCATCTGCGAAATCGCGGCAACCGGACCGGGACCGCTTCGCGCTCCAGCGGGAGCAAGCTCCCTCGCCACAAAAAGCCTTAAAAGCACCAGCCGCAGGCCTTTGCTTGCCGCTGGGTGCAGCGGTCTTTAGACTTACGCCTCATTTAAACGAGAGCAGGGTCGATGCCAACTGCCTTCCCCCCCGATTCTGTTGGACTGGTCGTGCCCCAAGTGGCGCACTTCAGCGAACCGCTGGCCCTGGCCTGCGGCCGTTCGCTGCCCGCCTACGACCTGATCTATGAAACCTACGGCCAACTGAACGCCACGGCCAGCAACGCCGTGCTGATCTGCCACGCCCTGTCCGGCCACCACCACGCTGCGGGTTTCCACAGCATGGACGAGCGCAAGCCCGGCTGGTGGGACAGCTGCATCGGCCCCGGCAAGCCCATCGACACTAACAAGTTCTTCGTGGTCAGCCTGAACAACCTCGGCGGCTGCAACGGCTCCACCGGCCCCAGCAGCCTCAACCCGGAAACCGGCAAGCCGTTTGGCGCCGATTTCCCGGTGCTGACCGTGGAAGACTGGGTGCACAGCCAGGCGCGCCTGGCCGACGTACTGGGCATCGCCCAATGGGCCGCCGTGATCGGCGGCAGCCTGGGCGGCATGCAGGCCCTGCAATGGACCATCACCTACCCGGACCGCGTGCGCCATTGCCTGGCCATCGCCTCGGCCCCCAAGCTGTCGGCGCAGAACATCGCCTTCAACGAAGTGGCGCGCCAGGCGATCCTCACCGACCCGGAGTTCCACGGCGGTTCGTTCCAGGAAGCGGGCGTGATCCCCAAGCGCGGGCTGATGCTCGCGCGCATGGTCGGGCACATCACCTACCTGTCGGATGACTCCATGGGCGAGAAATTCGGCCGTGGCCTAAAGAGCGAGAAGCTCAACTACGACTTCCACAGCGTCGAATTCCAGGTCGAGAGCTACCTGCGTTATCAAGGCGAGGAGTTTTCCGGGCGTTTCGACGCCAACACCTACCTGCTGATGACCAAGGCCCTGGACTACTTCGATCCGGCGGCGAACTTCGACGATGACCTGGCGCGCACCTTCGAGGCGGCCACCGCCAAGTTCTGCGTGATGTCGTTCACCACCGACTGGCGCTTCTCCCCGGCCCGCTCGCGGGAATTGGTGGATGCGCTGATGGCCGCCAAGAAAGACGTCTGCTACCTGGAGATCGACGCACCGCAAGGCCACGACGCCTTCCTGATCCCGATCCCGCGCTACCTGCAGGCCTTCAGCAACTACATGAATCGAATAGCACTGTGAGAACGCCATGAGAGCCGACCTGGAAATCATCCAAGACTGGATCCCCGCCGGCAGCCGCGTGCTCGACCTCGGTTGCGGCGATGGCGAACTGCTGAGCTGGCTGCGCGACAACAAGCAAGTCACCGGCTATGGCCTGGAAAACGACCCGGACAACATCGCCCAGTGCGTGGCCAAGGGCATCAACGTGATCGAGCAGGACCTGGACAAGGGCCTCGGCAACTTTGCCAGCAACAGCTTCGACATCGTGGTCATGACCCAGGCCCTGCAAGCCGTGCACTACCCGGACCGGATCCTCGACGAAATGTTGCGCGTCGGCCGCCAGTGCATCATTACTTTCCCCAATTTCGGCCACTGGCGCTGCCGCTGGTACCTGGCCACCAAGGGCCGCATGCCGGTGTCGGACTTCCTGCCGTACACCTGGTACAACACGCCCAACATCCACTTCTGCACCTTTGAAGACTTCGAAGCGCTGTGTGGCGAGCGCGAAGCCAAAGTCATCAACCGCCTTGCCGTCGATCAACAGCATCGTCACGGCTGGGCGAGTAAGCTATGGCCCAACCTGCTGGGTGAGATCGGGATCTACCGGGTCAGCAGCCCGGGCCTGACGGACCACCAGATTGCCGTCTAACCATTTTCAAGGAGGACGATCATGAGTCGCCTGGCTGTTTTTCTACTCACCGCGTGCCTGAGCGTCAGCGCTATGGCGGCGGATGTTATCGATGGTAATCGTCAGAAAGAATTCGGCGATATCACGGTGCACTACAACACCCTGACCACCAGCTTCCTGACGCCGGAAATGGCTCAGGAAGCCGGGATCGTACGCAGCAAAGAGCTGGGCATGATCAATGTGTTCGTAAACAAGGGCGTCGAATCGATAGACGCCACCGTTACCGGCACAATCAAGGATCTGGGCGGCAAGAGCGAGATGCTGACGTTCAAGAAAATCACCCAGAAAGGTTCTACGCTTTACGTCGCCCAGTACCCGGTGCCGCAGCAGGAAACCAAGATTTTCACCATCAACGTTGAAACCGGTGGCAAAGCCCACGGTTTCAGTTTCAACCAGGAACTGTTTCCGGCGCAATGATGAACCTTACTCAACTCGTACTGGCCAGCCATAACGCCGGCAAGCTCAAAGAACTCCAGGCCATGCTCGGCGACTCGGTGCAACTGCGCTCGATTGGCGAGTTCAGCCAGGTAGAGCCGGAAGAGACCGGCCTGTCGTTTGTCGAGAACGCCATCCTCAAGGCCCGCAACGCCGCGCGTATTTCCGGCCTGCCGGCACTGGCTGACGATTCGGGCCTGGCCGTGGACTTCCTGGGCGGCGCGCCTGGCATCTACTCGGCACGTTACGCCGACGGTAAAGGCGACGCGGCCAACAACGCCAAGCTGCTGGACGCCCTCAAGGACGTGCCCGACGCGATGCGCGGCGCGCAGTTCGTCTGCGTGCTGGCCCTGGTGCGTCACGCCGATGATCCATTGCCGATCCTCTGCGAAGGCTTGTGGCACGGTCGCATCCTGCATGCGGCCAGCGGCGAGCACGGGTTTGGCTACGACCCGTTGTTCTGGGTGCCGGAGCGCAATGTCTCCAGCGCCGAATTGAGCCCGGCCGACAAGAACCAGATCAGCCACCGCGCCCGCGCAATGGATTTGCTGCGCCAGCGTCTGGGCCTGAAATGACCCAGAACACCTCCGCGCAGCCACTGATCCTCGGTGGCGCGCAAACACCTCGGGCGGCCCTGCCTCACCTGCCGCCCCTGGCGCTGTATATCCACATCCCGTGGTGCGTGCGCAAATGCCCCTATTGCGACTTCAACTCCCACACCGCCAGCAAGGTGCTGCCGGAGGAAGAGTACGTCGACGCGTTGCTGGCCGACCTCGATCAGGACCTGCACGCGGTGTACGGCCGTGAGCTGAGTTCGATCTTTTTCGGCGGCGGCACCCCAAGCCTGTTCAGCGCCGTTGCCCTGGGCCGGTTGCTCAAGGGCGTGGAAGCGCGCATCCCGTTTGCCGGCGATATCGAGATCACCCTGGAAGCCAACCCCGGTACCTTCGAGCAAGAGAAGTTCGTGGCGTACCGCAAGCTGGGGATCAATCGGCTGTCGATTGGCATCCAGAGTTTCCAGCAGGAAAAACTCGAAGCCCTGGGCCGCATCCACAACGGTGACGAAGCCGTGCGTGCCGCCGGCATGGCGCGCCAGGCCGGGTTCGACAACTTCAACCTGGACTTGATGCACGGTTTGCCCGATCAGTCCCTGGAGGACGCCCTGGGCGACCTGCGCCAGGCCATTGCCCTCAAGCCCACGCATCTGTCCTGGTATCAACTGACCCTGGAACCCAACACCGTGTTCTGGAACCAGCCGCCCGTGCTGCCGGAAGACGACACCCTGTGGGACATCCAGGAAGCCGGCCAGGCGCTGCTCGCCGAACACGGTTACGCCCAGTACGAAGTCTCGGCCTACGCCCAACCGGGCCGGCCGGCGCGGCATAACCTGAACTACTGGAGCTTTGGCGATTTTATCGGCATCGGCGCCGGTGCCCACGGCAAGCTCAGCCATCCGGACGGGCGCATCGTGCGCACCTGGAAAACCCGGGCGCCGAAGGACTACCTCAACCCGGCGAAAAACTACCAGGCCGGCGCGAAAGAACTGACCAACGAAGAGTTACCGTTCGAGTTCCTGATGAACGCCCTGCGCCTCACCGACGGCGTCGAAGCCAGGCTTTATGCCGAGCGCACCGGCCTTGAGCTGGCGAGTCTCGATGAGGCCCGTCGTGAGGCAGAACAAAGTGGCTTAATGCAGGTCGAACCGTCACGCCTGGCGGCCACCGACCGCGGGCAACTCTTTCTCAATGACCTGCTGCAGAAGTTTTTGAGCTGATTGCTCTTAAGGAAATCAAATGGATCTGGTACTCGACCTGCTCGCCACCGTATCCCGCTGGAGCCGTAGCAACCTGTCGGAAATCTCCCTGGCGTTGGTAGGTTGCCTGCTGGTGCTGTTTGGCGCCGACATCAAGGGCTGGGTCGAAGCACGGCTGGGCAGCATCGCGGGTGCGCTGCGCGTGCCGCTGATGGCGCTGGTGTGCATGATCGGCAGCGGCGCTGCGCTGATCTATGCCACGCCGTGGATTGTTCGCGGGTTGAGCCAGTTCAACAACTACAGCCTGGCGCCGGTGTTGTTGGTGGTGCTGGTGTTGATTGGGGTGGTGGCGGATCGCCGCTGACCTTAAGCGCGGCACAAAACAAATGTGGGAGCGGGCTTGCTCGCGAATGCGGTGTGTCAGTCAGCGTAAATGTCGACTGATCTACCGCATTCGCGAGCAAGCCCGCTCCCACATTTTTTACTGCATTTCAATCCAGGGACTTATCAGTCCACTTTCTCGAACTTCAAATCCCAAACCCCATGCCCGAGTCGCTCGCCGCGACGTTCGAACTTGGTGATCGGCCGCTCGGCCGGGCGCGGGACGCATTTGCCGTCTTCCGCCAGGTTGCGGTAGCCAGGGGCGACGTTCATTACTTCCAGCATGTACTCGGCATACGGTTCCCAGTCGGTGGCCATGTGCAGGATGCCGCCCACTTTCAGCTTGCTGCGCACCAGTTCCGCGAAGGAAGCCTGGACGATGCGGCGCTTGTGGTGGCGGCTCTTGTGCCAGGGGTCCGGGAAGAACAGCATCAGGCGGTCGAGGCTGTTGTCGGCGATGCAGCGGTTGAGCACTTCGATCGCGTCGCAGTCGTAGACCCGCAGGTTGGTCAGGCCCTGAGTCAGCACGCCGTTCAGCAGCGCGCCAACACCCGGACGGTGTACTTCAACCCCGATAAAATCCTGCTCCGGCGAAGCCGCGGCCATTTCCAGCAGGGAATGGCCCATGCCGAAGCCAATCTCCAGGGAGCGTGGTGCCGAGCGGCCAAACACCTGGTCGTAATCCACCGGCGCGTCTGCCAGCGGCAGGACGAACAGCGGCGTGCCCTGCTCCAGGCCCTTTTGCTGGCCCTCGGTCATGCGACCGGCGCGCATCACAAAACTCTTGATGCGGCGGTGCTTGGACTCGTCGCCTTCTTCCAGGGTGTTCGGCGTTTCGTTTGATTCAGTCATCAATGGCTCTTACTTGATCAGACCATCCAGCGGCGAGGAGGCGCTGGCGTAAAGTTTTTTCGGCATGCGCCCGGCGAGGTACGCCAGGCGGCCGGCGACAATTGCGTGGTTCATGGCTTCAGCCATCAGGACCGGCTGCTGCGCATGGGCGATGGCCGAGTTCATCAGCACCGCATCGCAACCCAGTTCCATGGCGATGGTGGCGTCGGAGGCAGTGCCCACGCCCGCATCCACCAGCACCGGGATCTTGGCTTCTTCAAGGATGATCTGCAGGTTGTACGGATTGCAGATACCCAGGCCGGAACCGATCAGACCGGCCAGCGGCATCACCGCGATGCAGCCGATTTCGGCCAGTTGGCGGGCGATGATCGGGTCGTCGCTGGTGTAGACCATCACGTCGAAGCCTTCCTTGACCAGGGTCTCGGCGGCCTTGAGGGTTTCGATCACGTTGGGGAACAGGGTTTTCTGGTCGGCCAGCACTTCCAGCTTCACCAGGTTGTGGCCGTCGAGCAGCTCACGGGCCAGGCGGCAGGTGCGCACGGCTTCGATGGCGTCGTAGCAACCGGCGGTGTTCGGCAGGAAGGTGTAGCGATCCGGCGACAGCACTTCGAGCAGGTTCGGCTCGCCCTCGATCTGGCCGAGGTTGGTGCGGCGCACGGCGAAAGTAACGATCTCGGCGCCCGAGGCTTCGATGGCCAGGCGGGTTTCTTCCATGTCGCGATACTTGCCGGTGCCGACCAGCAGACGCGACTGGAAGGTACGACCGGCCAGGACGAAAGGCTTGTCGCTACGAACGATGCTCATGGGAAATCCTCGAGTTGGGGTGAGGTTCTGCAGAATGCGGGTTGGCGCCCTGGAGCGCCGGACGGCTAGCCGCCGCCGATGGCGTGGACCACTTCGACCTGGTCACCCTCGGTGAGCGCGGTCTCGACGTGCTGGCTACGCGGGACGATATCCAGATTGAGCTCCACTGCGACGCGGCGTCCGGTCAAGTCCAGACGGGTCAGCAGGGCCGCAACGGTTTCACCGTCGGGCAGTTCAAAGGGTTCGCCGTTCAACTGAATGCGCATGCCACGGGCCGCCATCGTTTTTAGGGGCCAGCATTCTAGCGTGATTGACGTTGCTGGCCCAAGCCCCTTGGTCAGGCAGCCTGTAGACGCCACGCCGCCAAACCGAGGAAGAACCAGCCCAGCAGGAACGCCAGGCCACCAAACGGGGTGATGATGCCGAGCTTGCTGATGCCGGTCATGGTCAGCACATACAGGCTGCCGGAGAACAGCAGGATGCCCACGGCAAAGGACACCCCCGCCCACGTCACCAGCCTGCCCGGGATGTGCGCCGCCAACAGTGCCACGCCGAACAGCGCCAGGGTGTGCACCAACTGGTAGGTCACGCCGGTGTGGAAAATCGCCAGGTACTCGGCGCTCAGGCGGTTTTTCAGGCCGTGGGCGGCAAACGCGCCCAGGGCGACGCCGGTGAAACCGAAAAAGGCAGCCAGCATCAGAAAGCCACGCAACATGAGGAACTCCAGTCAGACTCAGGGGGCAGGGTCTGTATAATGGCCCGCTCAACGGGTTCGGCCAAGCCATCTCTATGCTGCGTCTCCTCTTCAAGCGTTTTCTCAAAGCCCTCAAGTGGTTTGCCATCGGCAGCGTGCTGCTGGTGCTGCTGTTCCGTTTCGTGCCACCACCGGGCACTGCGCTGATGGTTGAGCGCAAGGTCGAGTCCTGGGTCGACGGCGAGCCGATTGACGTACAGCGCACGTGGGTGCCGTGGGATCAGATCTCCGACGAACTGAAAGTGGCGGTGATGGCGGGCGAAGACCAGCGCTTCCCGCAACATTGGGGTTTTGATTTCGACGCGATCCAGGCGGCGTTGCTGCATAACGAGCGCGGCGGTTCGATTCGCGGCGCCAGCACCTTGAGCCAGCAGGTGTCGAAGAATCTGTTTTTGTGGACCGGCCGCAGCTATTTCCGCAAAGGCCTGGAAGCCTGGTTTACCGGGCTGATCGAGATTCTCTGGCCCAAGCAGCGAATTCTTGAGGTGTACCTCAACAGCGTGGAGTGGGATGAAGGCGTGTTCGGCGCCGAAGCGGCGGCGCGGCATCACTTTGGGGTGAGCGCCAAGGCGCTGACCCGCCAGCAGGCCAGCTACCTGGCGGCGGTGTTGCCTAACCCGCGGGTGTGGAGTGCCAGCCATCCAACGTCGTATGTCGCGCGACGGGCGGCGTGGATTCGGCAGCAGATGAGTCAGTTGGGTGGCGACAGCTATTTGAATGAGCTGAACAACTCGCGCAAGGCGCTCTGGGCTGACTGACCCACCACAAAACAAAAGTGGGAGCGGGCTTGCTCGCGAAAGCGGTGTGCCAGTCAATACCTTAGGTGACTGATCCACCGCTTTCGCGAGCAAGCCCGCTCCCACATTTCGATCGCGCTGTCCTAGCTACCTGTGTCAGGCGGCGATCGACAGTTTCAGCTTGTTCATCGCACTCTTCTCGAGCTGACGAATCCGCTCGGCCGACACGTTGTACTTCTGCGCCAGGTCGTGCAGCGTGGCTTTTTCTTCTGCCAACCAGCGCTGGTAGAGAATGTCACGGCTGCGGTCGTCCAGCACTTCCAGCGCTTCGTGCAGGTTGTGATTGGAGTTGTCGCTCCAGTCGGCATCTTCCAGCTGACGCGCCGGGTCGTACCGGTGGTCTTCCAGGTAGTTGGCCGGCGATTGGAAGGCGCTGTCGTCGTCCGCTTCGGCGGCCGGGTCGAAGGCCATGTCATGGCCGGTCAGGCGACTTTCCATCTCGCGCACTTCACGTGGCTCTACGCCGAGGCTTTCGGCCACGCGATGCACTTCTTCGTTGTTCAGCCACGCCAGGCGTTTCTTCTGGCTGCGCAGGTTGAAGAACAGTTTGCGCTGGGCCTTGGTGGTCGCGACTTTCACGATGCGCCAGTTGCGCAGGATGAATTCGTGAATTTCCGCCTTGATCCAGTGCACAGCAAACGACACCAGGCGCACACCCATTTCCGGGTTGAAGCGCTTCACGGCTTTCATCAGGCCAACGTTGCCTTCCTGAATCAGGTCAGCCTGGGCCAGGCCGTAGCCGCTATAGCTACGGGCGATATGTACGACAAAACGCAGGTGGGCGAGCACCATCTGCCGAGCCGCCCCCAAATCCTGCTCATAGTAGAGACTCTCGGCCAGTTCACGCTCCTGCTCGGGCGTCAGCAATGGAATGCTGTTGACCGTGTGCACATAGGCCTCCAGGTTCGCACCCGGGACCAGAGCATAAGCAGGTTGCAAAGAAGTGGTCATACGAAAAAACCTCCGACTCACATAACTCGTGCAGTTCAGCACTGCGAAAATTGACCGGGAACCGTAGGACAAGTTCCCTAAACCACTGATACGGTCAATACAAACGAAACCACATTACCCTGACATTAACTACTTCGGTGCCAGCTCACGTAAATGCCGTGCGACCGCAATCCAAGCACCGATATACCCCAAGAGCACTGCCCCAAGCAACAATGACAGACCATCGGCTGCCGGCACGCCGGCCAGGGCAAAATCGCTGCCGTACAAACCGGCAAGCCCCACCACCGCGTCGTTCAGCCAGTTCAGGCCAAAAGCCAGTACGCCCCAGGACAAAATTCCCGCACCGAAGCCATACAGCGCGCCCATGTACAGAAAAGGCCGACGCACATAGCTGTCCGTGCCGCCGACGAGTTTAATCACTTCTATCTCGGTGCGGCGGTTTTCAATATGAAGACGAATGGTATTGCCTATCACCAAAAGTAATGCAGACACCAGCAACACCGTCAGGCCGAACACAAACCGGTCGCCCAGCTTGAGAATCGCGGCCAACCGCTCTACCCAGACTAGATCAAGTTGTGCCTGTTGGACCTTCGGCAGCTCTGCGAGTTTTTGTCGCAGGGCTTCCAGGGTGGTCTTGTCGACCTCGTTCGGGGTGACCAGCACCACGCCCGGCAGCGGGTTTTGCGGCAACTCCTTGAGCGCCTCGCCCAGGCCGGACTGTTGCTGGAACTCTTCCAGGGCTTGATCGCGGCTGATGTACTCAGCCTCGGCCACACCCGGAATGCCCTTGATCTGGTCGCGCAGGGACTCACCGTCCTGGGCGCTGGCATCCAGGTTCAGGTACAGGGAAATCTGCGCCGCCCGCTGCCACGAACCGCCAAGGCGCTCGACATTGTTCAGCAGCAATGACAAGCCCATGGGCAGGCTCAAGGCCACGGCCATGACCAGGCAGGTAAAAAAGCTGCCGATCGGCTGCTTGCCGAGGCGGCGCAGGCTGTCTACCAGGCTGGCACGGTGGCTTTCGATCCAGGCATGCACCAGGGTGCCGAAATCCGGGCCATCGTCTTCGTCGCGTTTTTTCTTCTGTGGCTGCGGGTCGGCCGCCTTTGGCGCGACGCGCTCGGAAACCTTCGGGCTGCGTGTTGCACTCATACCCCAGCCTCCCCGTCACCGATCAGGCGGCCGCGTTGCAGGGTCAGCATGCGGTGGCGCATGCGGGCGATCAGCGCCAGGTCGTGACTGGCGATCAGCACGCTGGTGCCCAGGCGGTTGATGTCTTCGAACACGCCCATGATTTCTGCGGCCAGGCGCGGGTCGAGGTTACCGGTGGGTTCGTCCGCCAGCAGCAAGGCCGGGCGATGGACGATGGCGCGGGCGATGCCGACGCGCTGTTGCTGGCCGGTGGACAGGTCGCCTGGGTACAGGTCGGTCTTGTCCGACAGCGCCACGCGCTCCAGGGCCGAATCCACGCGCTTGACGATTTCGGCCTTGGACAGACCGAGAATCTGCAACGGCAAGGCGATGTTGTTGAACACCGTGCGATCGAACAGCAACTGGTGGTTCTGGAACACCACGCCGATCTGGCGGCGCAGGAATGGAATCTGTGCGTTGCTGATGGTTGCCAGGTCCTGGCCCGCCAGCAGCAGTTTGCCGGTGGTTGGGCGTTCCATGGCCAGCAGCAGGCGCAACAAGGTACTTTTACCGGCACCCGAATGGCCGGTCACAAACAAGAATTCGCCGCGACGCACCCGGAAACTCAGCTCATGCAAGCCGACATGCCCGTTGGCGTAGCGTTTACCGACCTGTTCGAAACGAATCATGAACGCTCCCGCTCGGCAAACAGTGCCTGTACAAAGGGTTCGGCTTCAAAAGTGCGCAGGTCGTCGATGCCTTCACCGACGCCGATGTAACGAATCGGCAACCCGAACTGCTTCGCCAGGGCGAAGATCACACCGCCCTTGGCCGTGCCGTCGAGCTTAGTCAATGCCAGGCCGGTCAGCTGGACCGTCTGGTGGAATTGTTTGGCCTGGCTGATGGCGTTCTGGCCGGTACCGGCGTCCAGCACCAGCAACACCTCGTGGGGCGCGTCGGCGTCGAGCTTGCCGATCACGCGGCGAACTTTCTTCAGCTCTTCCATCAGGTTGTCTTTGGTGTGCAAGCGACCGGCGGTATCGGCGATCAGCACATCGATGTTGCGCGCCTTGGCGGCCTGCACCGCATCGAAGATCACCGAGGCCGAATCGGCGCCGGTGTGCTGGGCGATGACCGGGATCTTGTTGCGCTCGCCCCAGACCTGCAATTGCTCCACGGCGGCGGCACGGAAGGTGTCACCGGCGGCGAGCATGACTTTCTTGCCTTCCAGTTGCAGCTTCTTCGCCAACTTGCCGATGGTGGTGGTCTTGCCGGCGCCGTTGACGCCAACCACCAGGATCACAAACGGCTTTTTCTGCGTATCGATGATCAGCGGCGCTTCCACCGGCTTGAGCATGTTGGCCAGCTCGGCCTGCAGCGACTTGTAGAGCGCATCGGCGTCGGTCAGCTGCTTGCGCGCGACCTTCTGGGTCAGGCTCTGGATGATCACGGCGGTGGCTTCGACGCCCACGTCGGCGGTCAGCAGGCGGGTTTCGATGTCCTCCAGCAGCTCGTCATCGATGGTCTTTTTGCCGAGAAACAGGCTGGCCATGCCTTCGCCGATGCTGGCGCTGGTCTTGCTCAGGCCTTGCTTGAGGCGGGCAAAGAAACCGGTCTTGCCGGTTTCGGCAGGAACAGCAGGCTCTTCGATGACTGCTGGCGCGGCGATGGCGACCGGAACAGGTTCGGCAACCATCGGTGCAGGCACCTCAACCACTGGCGGCGCTTGGACCACAACGGGCGCAGGCTCCACGAGGGCCGGAATCGGCGGCGCCACATGCTCGGCCTGCTCGTCTTCAACCAGCGCTACAGGCTCTTCTGCCACCGGCAACACCAGCCATGGCTTGTGCTCTGGCTCTGGCGCAGGTTCTGGCTCAACCACCGGCTGCAACACCGGCTCGGCCATCGGCAACACCACCGGGGCCGGTGTTTCGGCAACCGGTTCGGCTTCTACTATGGATTCGGGGATCGGTTCAGCTTGAACCTGCGGCTGTTCGACGACGGTTTCCTGCGGCTTTTTGCGCAGCCATCCGAACAGGCCTTTTTTCTCGCCAGCCGCAGCTGGGGTCTTCTTGTCGTCGTTGGAACCAAACATGGAGACGGCTATCTCAAGGTAGCGACGCGCCAGGGGGCGTGCCGGTAAATAAAATTCGATGCGTAACAGACTGTTTTTTAGCCAGCTCGTTCATGCGCAACATTTTGTAAGGCCTAAATAGAGCCTTAACAAGACAGCCATAGTGGCCGTCCCTAGGTCGGACCAGTATCCTAGCACCTCCTCGCCCGCCGACGCTAAGACCAAGCGGGCAGCCCAACAGGTTTAAAAACGAATGAATGCTCTAGCCCGCCGCGCCGCAGGCCTGCTGCTCAGCACAGTTTGTCTGCCCCTTTCAGCTTTGGCTGCCGACCCACAACCCACCCATGAATTCACCCTGGACAACGGCCTCAAGGTCGTCGTGCGCGAAGACCATCGCGCCCCGGTGGTGGTTTCGCAGGTCTGGTACAAGGTGGGCTCCAGCTACGAAACCCCGGGCCAGACCGGTTTGTCCCACGCCCTGGAACACATGATGTTCAAGGGCAGCGCCAAGGTCGGCCCCGGCGAGGCTTCGTTGATCCTGCGTGACCTGGGCGCCGAAGAAAACGCTTTCACCAGCGACGACTACACCGCCTACTACCAGGTGCTGGCCCGTGACCGCCTGGGCGTCGCCTTCGAGCTGGAAGCCGACCGCATGGCCAGCCTGCGCCTGCCGGCCGACGAGTTCAGCCGCGAGATCGAGGTGATCAAGGAAGAACGCCGGATGCGCACCGACGACAACCCGATGTCCAAGGCCTATGAGCGCTTCAAGGCCATGGCCTACCCGGCCAGCGGCTACCACACCCCGACCATCGGCTGGATGGCCGACCTGGACCGCATGAAGGTTGAAGAGCTGCGCCACTGGTACCAATCCTGGTACGTGCCGAACAACGCCACCCTGGTAGTGGTGGGCGACGTAACCCCGGATGAAGTCAAAACCCTGGCCCAGCGCTATTTCGGCCCGATCCCCAAGCGCGACGTCCCTCCGGCGAAAATCCCGCTGGAGCTGGCCGAGCCCGGTGAACGCCTGCTGACTATGCATGTACAGACCAAACTGCCGAGCGTGATCCTTGGTTTCAACGTGCCGAGCCTGGCCACCGCTGAAGACAAACGCTCGGTCAACGCCCTGCGCCTGATCTCGGCCCTGCTGGACGGCGGCTACAGCGCGCGCATCTCGACACAACTGGAGCGCGGCGAAGAGCTGGTGTCCGGCGGCTCGTCGAGCTACGACGCCTACACCCGCGGTGACAGCCTGTTCACCCTGACTGCCACACCGAACCTGCAAAAGAAAAAGACCGTGGCCCAGGCTGAAGCCGGCCTTTGGCGCCTGCTGGATGAGCTGAAGGCCAAGCCACCGAGCGCTGAAGAACTGGAGCGTATCCGCGCCCAGGTCATCGCCGGCGTGGTTTACCAGCGCGACTCGATTACCAGCCAGGCCACTGCCATCGGCTCCCTGGAGACGGTGGGCCTGTCCTGGAAACTCATGGACACCGAGCTGGCCGAGCTGCAAAGCGTCACCGCCGAAGATATCCAGAAAGCTGCACGCACCTATTTCACCCGCGAACGTCTCAGCGTCGCCCATGTCTTGCCTGAGGAGACCGCTCATGAGTGAACGTAAAAACAACCGCCTGGTGCTGCCCGGCCTGATCGTGGTGACTTTGGCTGCGGCATGCGCGGTGTACTTGCTGCGCCCCAGCGAATCCGTCGCCAGCCAGGCGCTGGAGCAGGCCAAGTCCGCCAACAAGCTGCAATCCCTGGCCGAGCTGGACGACAAGGCGCCGACCAACCGCAAGCTCGACGTGCAAACCTGGACCACCGCCGAAGGCGCCAAGGTGCTGTTCGTCGAAGCCCATGAACTGCCGATGTTCGACATGCGCATCCTGTTCGCCGCCGGCAGCAGCCAGGACGGCGCAACACCAGGCCTGGCGCTGTTGACCAACGCAATGCTCAACGAAGGCGTGCCGGGCAAGGACGTCAGCCAGATTGCCGCCGGTTTCGACGGCCTGGGTGCTGATTTCAGCAATGGCGCTTACCGCGACATGGCGCTGGTTTCCCTGCGCAGCCTGAGCGCCAGCGACAAGCGTGACGCCGCCCTGTCACTGTTTGACGACGTGATCGGCAAGCCGACCTTCCCGGCAGACTCTCTGGCGCGGATCAAGAACCAGTTGCTGGCGGGCTTCGAGTACCAGAAACAGAACCCCGGCAAACTGGCGAGCATCGAGCTGTTCAAGCAGCTCTATGGCGACCACCCTTACGCCCATCCGAGCGAAGGCAACGCCGAGAGCGTGCCGAAGGTGACTCTCGCGCAATTGAAGGACTTCCACGCCAAGGCCTACGCCGCCGGCAACGCAGTGATTTCCGTAGTCGGCGATCTGACCCGCGCCGAAGCCGAAGCCATGACCGCCAAGGTTTCCGCGTCCCTGCCAAAAGGCCCGGCGCTGGCGAAAATCGCCCAACCGGTCGAGCCCAAGGCTGGCACCACCCACATCGAGTTCCCGTCCAAGCAGACAACCCTGCTGCTGGCGCAACTGGGTATCGACCGTGCCGACCCGGATTACGCCGCGCTGTCCCTGGGTAACCAGATTCTCGGCGGCGGTGGCTTCGGCACCCGTTTGATGAGCGAAGTGCGCGAGAAACGCGGCCTGACCTACGGCGTATACTCCGGCTTCTCGCCGATGCAGGTACGCGGCCCGTTCATGATCAACCTGCAAACCCGCGCCGAAATGAGCGCCGGCACGCTGCGATTGGTGCAGGACGTACTCGCCGACTACCTCAAGACCGGCCCGACACAGAAAGAACTCGATGACGCCAAGCGCGAACTGGCCGGCAGCTTCCCGCTGTCCACCGCGAGCAACGCCGATATCGTCGGGCAACTGGGCGCCATGGGTTTCTACAACTTGCCGCTGAGCTACCTGGAAGATTTCATGAAACAATCCCAGGCGCTGACCGTTGACCAGGTCAAAGCTGCTTTGAACAAACATTTGAGTGCCGACAAGATGGTCATCGTGACCGCCGGCCCGACGATTGCGCAAAAGCCACTACCGCCCCCCACTGATAAACCCGCCGAGCAACCGCTCGGGGTTCCGGAGCATTAATGGCCCGTCCATCCCGCCCCAAAAAACCTGTCCACAACGTTCACAACGGTGTGGGCCAACTGCGCATCATCGGCGGAGAGTGGGGCAGCCGTAAGCTGAGCTTCCCTGATGTCGTGGGCCTGCGCCCGACGCCAGACCGCGTGCGTGAAACCCTGTTCAACTGGCTCGCGCCGTATATCGCCGGGGCCAAGGTGCTGGACCCGTTCGCGGGTAGCGGCGCGCTGTTCCTGGAGTCGCTGTCCCGTGGCGCGGCGCTGGGCCAGGCGCTGGATGCCAGCAATGTGGCGGTCGCCAGCCTCAAGGAACACCTGGGCACCCTGCGTTGCACCACCGGGCAAGTGCAGACGGCTGATGCGTTGCGCTACCTGGAAACCCAGGAAGCCCGTGAGTTTGACGTGGTGTTTCTTGATCCGCCGTTCAACCAGAATCTGCTGCCGACTGTATGTGCGCTGCTGGAAGAGCGTCAGTGGTTGGCGCCGGATGCCTGGATCTACACTGAAAGCGAAACCGCACCGTCCACACTCGGCCTGCCGGGCACGTGGCGCCTGCACCGCGAGCAGAAATCCGGGCGGGTGTATTACGCGTTGTGGCAACGTACGACACAAAGCTAACCCTGTGGCGAGGGAGCTTGCTCCCGCTGGGCTGCGCAGCAGCCCCAAAGCAGGCGACCGAGTTTTCTGAGAGATTGAGGGGGCGGTTTTAGGGCCGCTTCGCGGCCCAGCGGGAGCAAGCTCCCTCGCCACAGCAAGCTCCCTCGCCACAGGTTGCTCATCCGCTCTGCCACCTGCCGCGAGAACCATCGTGTCAAAAACGCCCGACCGCTTCTCCCCCGCCTTCGGCCTCGGCAACCCGCACCTGCAAACGTTGTGGGGACCGCTGTGGCGCAAAACCACGCACATCGAACGCCAGCGCGAACGGCTGTGGCTGGCAGACGGCGATTTTCTCGACCTCGACTGGCATGGGCCCCATGACGCAACCACCCCGCTGGTGCTGGTACTGCACGGGCTGACCGGCTCGTCCAACTCGCCCTATGTAGCCGGCCTGCAAAAAGCCCTCGCAACCCAAGGCTGGGCCAGCGTCGCGCTGAACTGGCGTGGCTGCTCCGGCGAACCCAACCTGCTTGCCCGCAGCTACCATTCCGGCGCCAGTGAAGACCTGGCCGAAACCATCGTTCACCTGCGGGCCAAGCGCCCGTTGGCGCCGCTGTATGCGGTGGGGTATTCACTGGGCGGGAATGTGCTGCTCAAGTACTTGGGCGAAACCGGTGAAGCCTCCGGGCTGCAAGGCGCGGCCGCCGTGTCGGTACCGTTTCGCCTGGATCAGTGCGCCGATCGCATTGGCCTGGGCTTTTCTCGGGTTTATCAGAAGCATTTCATGCGCGAAATGCTGGCCTATATCCGCGTCAAACAAAGCCGGTTTCTCAAGGATGGCCGCGAGGCAGGCCTGAAAACCCTCGCCGACCTGGGCTCGCTGGAGAAGATGCGCACGTTCTGGGACTTTGACGGCCGCGTCACCGCGCCGCTGCACGGGTTCCTCAGTGCCGAGGACTACTACCGCCGCGCCTCCAGCCGCTACTACCTCGGGGGCATTCGCACACCAACCCTGATCATCCAGGCCGCGGACGACCCGTTCGTGTTCGCCCACAGCCTGCCCGAGGCCAGCGAACTGTCGGATTGCACCGAGTTCGAACTGCTGGCCAAGGGCGGGCATGTCGGGTTTGTGGACGGCTCATTGAAGCAGCCAACTTACTACCTGGAACGGCGAATCCCGGAGTGGCTACTGACACAACGCCGATAAAAATGTGGGGGCTCCCACACTTTGGATCAGACCGGGTCAGGCAGACCTCAGTCGCCTGTTGCAACTTCCCGCTTTGGATCAGTGATCCACTCGCTCCACGACCCCGCGTACAACTTGCCCAACGGGTAACCCGCCAGGCACAGCGCAAACAGGTTGTGGCAGGCAGTCACGCCGGACCCGCAGTAGGCCACCAGGTCATCCGGCGAGCGGTCTTGCAGCTTGGCGGCGAAGCGTTGCTTGAGCTGGTCCGCCGGCAGGAAACGGCCGTCGCTGCCCAGGTTTTCATTGAATGCGGCACATTGCGCGCCGGGGATATGCCCGGCAACCGGGTCGATCGGCTCCACTTCACCACGAAAACGCGGCTGGGCGCGGGCGTCGATCAGGGTCAGGCCGGGCTGGCCAAGGCGTTTCTGCAGGTGTTCGGCGTCCAGTTGCAAGTGGTTGTCCGGCGTGCCGCTGAAGGTGCCGGGCTCGATCACCGGCGCATCCAGGCTCAACGGGAAGCCCGCCGCGTGCCAGGCTTTCAGGCCGCCATCGAGGATGAACACACCGTCGCGCTTGCCCAGCCAGGCCAGCAGCCACCAGGCACGGGCGGCATAGGCACCCGGGCCGTCGTCATACAAAACGATATCGCTGTCGGCGTTAACGCCCCATGCCCGCAGTTGCCGGATAAACGCATCCGGCGCCGGCAACGGATGGCGACCGGTCACGCCCTTGATTATCGGCCCGCTGAGGTGGCGCTCCAGGTCGGCATACTGCGCCCCTTCGATATGCCCTTCGGCGTAGCTGCACAGGCCGTAGTCCGGGTCTTCCAGGGCAAAGCGGCAATCGAGGATTACCAGCCCGCCGGACTTCTGGCGCTCGGCCAGTTGCTGGGGGCTGATCAGTTGGGCAAGCGGCATGACTGACTCCTGTGGCTAGGTTAGCGTTCGGGAAACATCCTACTTCACTTCTTCCAGCGCCTGATTCAACGGCACGTAAAACTCTTTGAACAGTGCATCCACCGCGTCCTTGGCCTTGGGGGTGATAAACCCGGCTTCCAGCACCAGCACCTGATACACCCCGCGCTTGATCGCCTCGGCGCTCAGGTGCGTGGACTTTTCATTGGTGGTGCACAGGAAGCGCACCCACGAGGTGAGGATGATCCAGGCGTTGAGGGTCAGGGCTTCGGTTTGTACCGGGTCCATGTTCAGGATGCCGGCATCGACAAAACCCTGGTAGATGGCTGCGCCCTGGATCAGGCAACGCTGGGAGAACCGCCGGTAGCCGGTGGCCAGCTCCGGGTCGCTTTCCAGCAGGTGTTCGAGGTCGCGGTGCAGGAAGCGGTAGCGCCACATGCCGGCCAGCACCGCCTGCAGGTAGAAGCGCTTGTCTTCCACGGTCACCGCACGGCCCTGGGGCGGGCGCAGGAAGCTGTCCACCAACGCTTCGTACTCACGAAACAGCACTGCGATAATCGCCTGCTTGTTGGGGAAGTGGTAGTACAGGTTGCCCGGGGAAATTTCCATATGGGCAGCGATATGGTTGGTGCTGACACTGCGCTCGCCCTGCTGGTTAAACAGCTCCAGGCTGGTTTGCACAATGCGCTCGCTGGTCTTTACTCGTGGTGCCATGGGAAATCAACTTCTAGACCCGTGATGGCGGCATCTTACGGACTATCCTTGTCCGGATAAATCGGCACGTTGTGCAATGTTATTTGACAATTTAGAGCAATGACTCTAAAAACTGAAGCATTCCAATAACAATCGGGAACTTCGCCATGTCTGCCAACGTTGCCTACCTGCAAGATTCCCAGGCGCTGGACCAGCTCCAGGAACTGTTCGACGCCCAGCGCCAAGCCTACGCCGCCAACCCGATGCCGCCGGCCGCCCAGCGCCAGCAATGGCTCAAGGCCTTGCGCGAGCTGTTGAGTGACGAGCGCCAGGCGCTGATCAACGCCATCAGCAGTGATTTCAGCCACCGCAGCGCCGACGAAACCCTGTTCGCCGAACTGATGCCCAGCCTGCATGGCATTCACTACGCCAGCAAACACCTCAAGGGCTGGATGAAACCTTCCCGCCGCGCTGTAGGCATTGCCTTCCAGCCCGCGTCCGCCAAGGTCATCTATCAACCCCTGGGTGTGGTCGGGGTGATCGTGCCCTGGAACTACCCGTTGTACCTGGCCATCGGCCCGCTGGTGGGTGCATTGGCGGCCGGCAACCGGGTGATGCTCAAGCTCAGCGAATCCACCCCCGCCACCGGCCAGTTGCTCAAGGCGCTGCTGGCGAAGATCTTCCCCGAGGACCTGGTGTGCGTGGTGCTCGGCGAGGCTGAAGTGGGCATGGCGTTTTCCAAGCTGCGCTTCGACCACCTGCTGTTCACCGGCGCCACCAGCATCGGCAAGCACGTGATGCGCGCGGCGGCCGAACACCTGACGCCGGTCACCCTGGAACTGGGCGGCAAATCACCGGCGATTGTTTCCGCCGACGTGCCGCTCAAGGACGCCGCCGAACGCATCGCCTTCGGCAAGGCGCTGAATGCCGGGCAAACCTGCGTGGCGCCGGACTATGTGCTGGTGCCGGAAGACCGTGTAGACGGCTTCGTCGAGGCCTACAGCAAGGCGGTCCGCGGGTTCTATCCGACCCTGGCCGACAACCCGGACTACACCGCCATCATCAACGAACGACAGTTGGCCCGGCTCAACGGCTACGTGAAAGACGCCACCGACAAGGGTGCCACCCTGGTCCCACTGTACGACCAGGGCCAGGACCGCCGCATGGCCCACAGCCTGCTGCTGAATGTCAGCGACGAGATGACCGTGATGCAGGACGAAATCTTCGGCCCGGTGCTGCCGATCGTGCCGTATCGCGGCCTCGACCAAGCCTTCGCCTACATCAATCAGCGCCCTCGCCCACTGGCGCTGTATTACTTCGGCTACGACAAGGCGGAACAGAACCGCGTACTGCACGAAACCCATTCCGGCGGCGTGTGCCTGAACGACACGTTGCTGCACGTAGCCCAGGACGACATGCCCTTCGGCGGCATCGGCCCGTCGGGCATGGGCCATTACCACGGTCATGAAGGTTTCCTGACCTTCAGCAAGGCCAAGGGCGTGCTGATCAAGCAACGCCTGAACGCCGCCAAGCTGATTTACCCGCCCTACGGCAAATCCATCCAGAAGTTGATCCAGAAGCTGTTCGTCCGCTAACAAACCCATCACCGGGATAACAATAAGAATGAACCCTAGCCTGACTGAATCACCCGCGCTGTCACGGCGCGGCGTCTTGAAACTCGGCCTGTGCGCCAGTGCTTTCCTGGCCACCGCCGGGCTGGGCGCCAGCCTCAGCGGCTGCTCCAGCAGCACCCCGGCCAGCGGCTTTGCGATGTTGCGCAGCAGTGACCTGCCGTTTTTGCGGGCAGTGATTCCGGTGCTGCTGGAGGGCGTGGCCAGCGCCGAGATAGTGGTGGCCGGCATCGACGACACCCTGAAAAAGCTCGACTTCAGCCTGCAACACCTGTCGCCCGAGATGTTCAAGCTGACCCAGCAACTGTTCGACGTCTTGGGCATGGCCATCACCCGTGGGCCCCTGACCGGCGTGTGGGGCAGCTGGGAAAACGCCAGCGGCGAACAGATCCGCAACTTCCTGCACCGTTGGGAAAACAGCTACCTGAACCTGCTGCGCATGGGCCAGGGCTCGTTGCTCAAGCTGGTGATCATGGCCTGGTATTTCCGCCCCGAGTCCTGGGCGCATTGCGGCTACCCCGGCCCACCGAAAATCTGATCTGCATCCCGATAAAAACAAGAGACGACCCTGATGCCCGTACCTGATCTGTTCCGCGATGGCATGGCCCGCGGCTGGAAGACCCACAATGGCGCCGCCCTCGACCAGGACCTGACCCTGGAAGCCGACGTCGCGATCATCGGCAGCGGCGCCGGCGGCGGCACCACCGCCGAAATCCTCAGCGCCGCCGGCTACAAGGTGCTGCTGATCGAAGAAGGCCCGCTGAAGACCAGCAACGACTTCAAGCTGCTGGAAGACGAGGCCTACGCCAGCCTCTACCAGGAAGGCATCGGCCGCATGAGCAAGGACGGCGCTATCACCATCCTGCAGGGCCGCGCGGTCGGCGGCACCACGCTGATCAACTGGACCTCCAGCTTCCGCACCCCGGACCCGACCCTCGCCCACTGGGCCAGCGAGTACGCGGTCAAGGGCCACAGCAGCGCCGAAATGGCGCCCTGGTTCGAAAAAATGGAACAACGCCTGGGCATCGCGCCTTGGGCCATGCCACCGAATGCCAACAATGACGTGATCCGCAAGGGCTGCGAAAAGCTTGGCTACAGCTGGCACGTGATCCCGCGCAATGTGCGCGGCTGTTTCAACCTGGGGTATTGCGGCATGGGTTGCCCGGTCAACGCCAAGCAATCAATGCTGGTGACCACCATTCCGTCCACCCTGGAGAAAGGCGGCGAGCTGCTGTACCTGGCCCGTGCCGAACGCCTGAAGTTCAGCGGCGACACCATCACCAGCCTCGAATGCGTGGCCATGGATCAGTTTTGCGTGGCACCCACCGGCCGCAAGATCACAGTCAAAGCCAAGCATTACGTACTGGCCGGCGGCGGCATCAACAGCCCGGCGCTGCTGCTGCGCTCGGACGCACCCGATCCCCACTCGCGACTGGGCAAGCGAACCTTTTTACACCTGGTGAATTTTTCCGCAGGGTTGTTCGACGAGGTGATCAACCCGTTCTACGGCGCGCCGCAGTCGATTTATTCCGATCACTTCCAATGGCAGGACGGCACTACCGGCAAAATGTCCTACAAGCTCGAAGTACCGCCACTGCATCCGGGCCTGGCCAGCACCTTGCTCGGCGGCTACGGCACGCAGAACGCGCTGGACATGGGTCAACTGCCGAAAACCCACGCCATGCTGGCGCTGCTGCGGGACGGCTTCCACCCCGACAGCCCGGGTGGCACAGTCGAATTACGCGGCGATGGCACACCGGTGCTCGATTATCAGGTTTCGCCCTACGCCTGGGACGGCCTGCGCCGGGCATTCCACAGCATGGCGGAGATTCAGTTTGCCGGCGGCGCCAAGTCGGTGATGCCGCTGCACGGCGATGCGCGCTACGTGAACACCTTGGCTGAAGCCCGCAGCATGATCGACGGGTTGAACCTCGAATTGCACCGAACCCGGCTCGGCAGCGCTCATGTAATGGGCGGTTGCGCGATGGGGGAAGAACCGAAAAACGCCGTGGCCGACAGCCTTGGGCGCCATCATCAACTGCGCAACTTGTCGATCCACGATGGCTCGCTATTCCCCACCAGTATTGGCGCTAACCCGCAGTTATCGGTGTATGGATTGACGGCGCAACTGGCGACGGCATTGGCCGAACGTCTGAAAACGGCCTGAAAAAACCGGGTATTCGCGGTGTCTATAGTGCTTTCTTCTGAATAAGTTGACTTGGCCGACCGGGATGGCTGCGATACCATCCGGTTCCCCAACGGACTCCGCCAGGACGACGCGATGAACCGAGTGTTGTACCCAGGTACCTTCGACCCAATCACCAAGGGCCATGGCGATCTGGTCGAACGCGCCTCGCGCTTGTTCGACCATGTGATTATCGCGGTCGCTGCCAGCCCCAAGAAAAACCCGCTGTTTCCCCTGGAACAGCGCGTGGAGCTGGCCCGTGAGGTCACCAAGCATCTGCCCAACGTTGAAGTGGTCGGCTTCTCGACGCTGCTGGCGCACTTCGCCAAGGAACAGAACGCCAATGTGTTCCTGCGCGGCCTGCGGGCGGTGTCGGATTTCGAATACGAATTCCAGCTGGCCAACATGAACCGCCAACTGGCGCCGGACGTGGAAAGCCTGTTTCTTACGCCTTCGGAACGTTATTCGTTCATTTCCTCGACGTTGGTCCGGGAAATCGCGGCGTTGGGCGGGGATATCACCAAGTTCGTGCACCCGGCTGTGGCGGATGCTCTCACCCTGCGATTCAAGAAATAATCCCGGACTGCAGGAGCTGGCTTGCCAGCGATCCAGGCGCCACGGTGCAACTGACCCATCGCCATCGCCGGCAAGCCGGCTCCTACTGTCCATCGCTGTGACTCGCACTGCGGGCGCCAATGCGGCACAATTGCGCGCATTAGTTTTCAGATGCCTTGGCTGACAGCCCTGGCAGGAGTTTCCATGTCCCTGATCATCACCGACGATTGCATCAACTGCGACGTCTGCGAACCCGAGTGCCCGAACGCTGCCATTTCCCAGGGTGAAGAGATCTATGTGATCGACCCCAACCTGTGCACCCAGTGTGTCGGCCACTACGACGAACCCCAGTGCCAGCAGGTTTGCCCGGTGGATTGCATTCCGCTGGACGAGGCTCATCCGGAAACGGAAGAGCAACTGATGGAGAAGTACCGGTTGATTACCGGGAAGGCCTAAGTCCCTTGGCGCTTCATTAAGCCCCTTCGCGAGCAAGCCCGCTCCCACATTCGACCGAGTTCCACCTTTGGAATGCAGTCGAATGTGGGAGCGGGCTTGCTCGCGAAGAGGCCATCAGCAGCACCACAAATCGTCAGCTCTGACACTTCGGGCAAAACACACTCGCCCGCTGCCCCAGCATCACGTTGCGCAACTCAGTCCCACAGACCTTGCACGCCTCGCCACCACGGCCATAGACGAACAATTCCTGCTGGAAATACCCCGGCTGCCCGTCGCCGCCGATAAAGTCCCGCAACGTGGTGCCGCCGCGCTCGATGGCCGCCGCCAGGATGCGCTTGATCTCGATCGCCAGCTTCAGGTAACGCCCACGGGAAATGCCCTTGGCTTCCCGACGCGGATCAATCCCAGCGGCAAACAGCGCCTCCGTCGCGTAGATGTTGCCCACCCCCACCACCACCGCGTTGTCCATGATGAACGGCTTCACCGCCATCGAGCGTCCACGGGACAGCTGGAATAGCCGCTCGCCGTCGAACAGGTCGGTCAACGGCTCCGGCCCCAGGCGGATCAGCAGCTCGTGGTTCAGCGGGTCGAGGCTCCAGAGCATCGCGCCAAAGCGTCGCGGGTCGGTGTAGCGCAGGGCCAGGCCCGACTCAAGTTCTATATCCACATGCTCATGCTTGGCCGCCGGGCTGCCGGCTTCCACCAGGCGCAAATTGCCCGACATGCCCAAGTGGCTGATCAGCGTGCCGACCTCGGCATTGATCAACAAATACTTGGCCCGCCGCTCCACCAGCACGATGCGTTGCCCGGACAGCCGCACATCCAGGTCTTCCGGGATCGGCCAGCGCAGGCGCCGCTCACGCACCACCACACGGCTGACCCGCTGGCCTTCCAGGTGCGGCGCAATTCCGCGCCGGGTGGTTTCGACTTCCGGTAACTCGGGCATGTGTACCTCTTGGAAAAAGGGTTAGTGCGCGCCCAGCTCGCGGATCGACAACTTCAAGCTCTCGAAGTCGTAGTCCGACAGGCCGATATGGTCCAGCACCAGCGGGCCGATGGCGTTCCACTCATGGTCATCCACCTGGTTGCCCAGCACGCGGTACGACGCACAAATGTGCTCGGCCATCTTCAGGATCGCCAGCAGGTTTTTCAGCTGCGGCTTGTGGTTGGACTCGTCGCTGAAAATCGCCAGGGCATTGTGGTGGTTGGCGATGGCGTCGGTCACATGTTCCGGCAGGCGCCAGGATTTGGCGGTGTAGTAACCCACCACGGCATGGTTGGTGTTGAACGCCTGGTTCTCGGTGTCGACCACACGGCACTCCGGGCCGGCGTTGGCATAGGCCTCTTCCAGCACACTCATGTAGTTCGGGAAACGCTTGAGCATCAACGGCACGCCACAATCGTGGAACAGCCCCAATGCGTAGGCTTCATCGACCGCCTGGCTGCCGGTGCGCTTGGCCAGGGCCAGGCAGGTCATGGCCACGTCCTGGGCGGTGTCCCAGAAACGGTTGAGGGTGACGATGGTGTCGTCGCTCATCTCGCCCTTGATCGACTGCGCGTTGATCAGGTTGACGATGGAGCGGCTGCCCAGCAGGTTCACCGCGCGCTGTATCGAGACGATCTTGTTGCTCAGACCGTAATACGGCGAATTGACGATCTTCAGCAGCGAGCCGGAGAGGCCCGGGTCCTGGGCGATCAACCGGGCGATCACTTCCAGGTCCGGATCGGGCATGTACTGCTCCATCTGCAAATCCACCATGATTTGCGGTTGAGGCGGCACACTGATGCCTTGGAGGCTCTGTTGGATCTGTTCGGCGGATAGCTCTTGGGACATAGGGGGCACACTCTGGACTAGGCGGCGATTCTAACCTTTATGGCAACCAGGCTGACACCTCAAAAACCCGAACTGAAACCGGACCGAATGTGGGAGCGGGCTTGCCTGCGATGCAGACGGCTCGGTCTTTCAGATAACCGAGGTGATGCTATCGCAGGCAAGCCAGCTCCCACAGGGACATCACAACCCACATGTCCGGCGGCGCCGCCAAGTACTGCACAACACGGTATACTCCCGCTCTTTTTTCCGGAGCGACGTCATGTCCCTGCCAAGCCTGCGTCTCAAAGCCAACGCCGATCGTCGTTTGCGCAACGGCCACCTGTGGGTCTACAGCAACGAAATCGATGTGGCCGCCACACCTCTTCACGGCTTCCAGGCAGGCGACCAGGCGATCCTGGAAGCAGCCGGCGGCAAGCCCCTCGGCATCGTGGCCATGAGCCCGAACAACCTGATCTGCGCCCGCCTGCTGTCCCGCGACATCAAGTTGCCGCTGGACAAGTCGCTGCTGGTACACCGCATCAACGTCGCCCTGTCCCTGCGTGACCGCCTGTTCGACAAGCCGTTCTACCGCCTGGTGTACGGCGATTCCGACTTGTTGCCAGGCCTGGTGGTCGACCGTTTCGGCGACATCCTGGTGGTGCAGATCGCTTCGGCGACCATGGAAGCCCACAAGGAAGACGTGATTGCCGCACTGACCCAAGTGCTCAAGCCAAGCGGCATCCTGTTCAAGAACGACTCCGCCGCGCGTGATGCCGAAGGCCTCAACCGCTACGTCGAAACCGTGTTCGGCCTGGTGCCGGAGTGGGTGGCACTGGAAGAAAACGGCGTGAAGTTCGAAGCGCCGGTGATCCAGGGCCAGAAGACCGGCTGGTTCTACGACCACCGCATGAACCGCGCCCGCCTGGCTCCGTATGCCAAAGGCAAACGCGTACTCGACCTGTACAGCTACATCGGCGGCTGGGGCGTGCAAGCGGCCGCCTTCGGTGCCAGTGAAGTGTTCTGCGTCGACGCCTCCGCCTTCGCCCTCGACGGCGTGGAGCGCAACGCGGCACTGAACGGCGTTGCCGAGAAAATGACCTGCATCGAAGGCGACGTGTTCGAAGCCCTCAAAGAGCTGAAAGCCAGCGAAGAGCGTTTCGACGTGATCGTGGCCGACCCGCCTGCCTTCATCAAGCGCAAGAAAGACATGAAAAACGGCGAAGGCGCCTACCGCCGCCTGAACGAGCAAGCCATGCGCCTGCTCAGCAAGGACGGCATCCTGGTCAGCGCTTCGTGCTCGATGCACTTGCCGGAAGACGACCTGCAAAACATCCTGCTGACCAGCGCCCGTCACCTGGATCGCAACATCCAGATGCTGGAACGCGGCGGCCAGGGCCCGGACCACCCGGTGCACCCGGCGATTGCCGAGACCCGGTATATCAAGAGCATTACTTGCCGGTTGTTGCCGAATAGCTAAGTTATTCCCGCGATGCTGCCCGACTGGCTCCGGGCAGCATCAATTCACAAAGCCGCGCCTTCAAATAAAAGCAAACTTTTTAATTTCTTGTACAACGTCAAAAACCACATATAGCTTCATCGTTACAGCAAAAACATACTACAACGCCAGCAGAATCCTCCTACGCCTCCTGACTAGATAAATCTAAAACCAGCGCCTAGCCTAGTTTCTGTCACAATCATTTTGTGTGACAGCCATTTAACTTAATGAAATGGAGAGCTGATATGAAGGCAATCGTTCTTGAGTCAAAAGCACTGGCAGCATTCGCATTGATTGGAATGCCTAAATAAGTCGTTGATGACAAGCTGGGTTGTACGCCAACCCAGCCCTAAGAACGGGAAGAAAACAATGCACATAAATCCCAACTTATTTTTCTTAACCAAATCACAACATCTGATCATCTGGAACTACAAAACTCATGAGCAATTTGAATTAGATCGCGCGCACTCGCAGCGACTGCTAGAACTAATATACGACCTTTCGCTTTATAACCCTGAGTTTGAGATCGACTCGACGTTCACTCACCATGCAATTATTCAACAAGGTGCGCCAACGTTAGATAACCAGTGGGGGTGGGATGACTTGTCGAGGATATTCCACATCGGTACAAAAGACTTATCAGACGCTGATCAACCTACAGACAGCGTCAGTTGGGCAGCTCATTATTTGGCCCACTGCCAGGGCGTAATGCGCAAGAGTCCTCCTGACTCGAATCGGTTCGCCCATCTCCAATCAGAAGACTTTATCAGTCTGCCGCAACCCTCACCAAACGAATCTCTCAGAACATACCCGTTACTGCAACACACGTTAATTAAGCGAAAAACCTGCCGCACCTATTTAAACAAAAGCATTTCTTTAGAAGACCTGAGTACGCTGCTCTACCTGTCTCTAGGGCACTTAAAAGAACGCCTGCAAGACACCTCACATTTAACGCCCCCCTCTTTCCGCGCTAGACGAAGCAGCCCGTCAGGTGGTGGATTAAGCTCCAGCGAAGGTTATGTGTATGCGTACAACATAAGAGGCGTAAATCCCGGACTTTATTATTACCACCCGGAGTTACACGCACTCAGGCTGATTCGTCGAATACAAGAGCCTCTTGGAAACTACCTTAACGGCCAGCACTTCATCGACAATCTTCCGTTTGGTATTTTCATTACATCACGATTCGACAAACTGTGGTGGAAGTACCCACACTCCAGAGCCTACCGAGTTGCCCTGATAGAGGCCGGACACATCTCACAAACCGCTCAGCTCATTTCAACCGCCATGGGGCTTAATACTTGGATTTCCTCCGCTCTCAACGATACCAAGATCGAGAAAGCCCTTGGCATACAGGACCTTAAAGAGCAGTTGGTACTTTTCGTAGGCGCCGGTTACAGCGACGGTCAGGTTTTCAGCGATGAATTCGAAAAGCTTTTGAGGACTGATTGAGGCCTTGGCGATGCAGCCTTTTACAGCATGCCTTTGGAAGAGAATGGCTCCACCTTTATTGATTGAATTCTCGCCACCCAAGGCTAATATCGGTTTTTGGCACCCCACCGGAAATAAAAACAATGTCTGAGTCTTCCTGCTCGCCCTTACTCGGCAGCGAGATAAAACGCCACCAATTCTCACGCTTCATCCTCATCACTTGCATCTCACTTATCAGCTTCTTCCCGATCAACATCCTGCTGCCCTCCTTCCCCGCCTTGGCTGAAAGGTTCGATACACCCACCGCCGATGTGGCGCTGTCCATCAGCCTGTTCA
This sequence comes from Pseudomonas sp. 21615526, assembly GCF_013386245.1. Taxonomy (NCBI): domain Bacteria; kingdom Pseudomonadati; phylum Pseudomonadota; class Gammaproteobacteria; order Pseudomonadales; family Pseudomonadaceae; genus Pseudomonas; species Pseudomonas sp. 21615526. The sequence goes on from NZ_JACAOM010000075.1 coordinate 42,758, forward strand.
CCCTGGTTTTTTCGATTTCCCAACTGGTCGCCGGACCGCTGTCGGATAAATGGGGCCGCAAGGAAGTCCTGCTCGGTTGCATCACGCTGTCGATCCTGGGTGCGATAGGTTGCGCATTATCGACGGACTACCTGAGCTTCCTGCTCTTTCGCTCGGTCCAGGCCATGGGTTGCGGCTTCTTCGTACTGGGCCACGCGTTAGTGGAGGACCTGTTCGAAGAACAGGATCGCGCCCGTGTGCGCCTCTACTACATGACCCTGAGCGGCTCGTTCGTCGCCTTGTCACCGCTGATCGGCTCCTGGTTGCAAACCACCTTCGACTGGCAAGGTAGTTTCTATGGGTTCGCACTGATGGCGTCGGGCATGTTGATCCATGCGTTCTGCATACTGCCCTCCAAGTCCGCCAGCCCGCACCGCACGCAGGTGTCGATCATCGGCACGCTGAAAGATGTCGCAACCAATCGCGACTTCCTGCGTTACTGGTGGATCGCCGCGTTGGTGTTCGCCTGCTACTTCGCCTTGATCAGCGTGACACCGTTGATTTTCATGGACTCGCTGAAACTCTCCGAATACCAGTACGCACTGGTACTCATGGTGTATGGCGTGGCCTATCTGCTCGGTGGCTTGGCGGCGTCGTATCTTCAAAAACGCATCTCGCTGTCCCGGCAAATCAACATCGGCCTTGGATTGCTGCTTGTCGCAGGCGTGCTTCTGATGCTGATCGTCGGTCTTGGAGCTATCACCACCATCACCCTGCTGATCCCGATGCTGATCAGCGCCCTGGCCGTGACCCTGGTACGCCCCGCCGCGATTTCCGCGGCCATGTTGCTGTTCTCCAGCAGCGCCGGCACCGCCGCGTCGGCCGGCAACAGCATCATGTTCATCACCGCCGCCGTCAGCAGCGCCGCCCTCGCCCAAGCCGGGGCCAACCTGCTGATGACCATCGCCATCAGCTTCATCGTGTTCAGCGTTTGGGGCGTGGTGACGAACGCCCGGGTCGGTCGCTGACCATGAAACTTGCACACCCACACGTCTCGTAAGCGCTATCTACACGCTGGCGGCCATTCCCTCCGGCCGCCAGCGGTGTAGAATCGGACCTATTCATCGCCAGTCATCCCCCGGCGGGTTTATGAGCTCGAGGCCCAAGCAAGCGGCGATCCCGCGACGCGAGTGGCAACTTCCGGACACACGGCCATTTTTCGGGTGTTCCAGTCGTCAATTAGAAGCTCACTCCCCTTTAGTACTTGATTAGCCGCCCGGAGTGCTCCAATGCCTGATTACCGCTCGAAAACATCCACCCACGGCCGCAACATGGCCGGCGCCCGCGCACTGTGGCGCGCCACGGGGATGAAAGATGACGACTTCAAGAAGCCGATCATCGCGATTGCCAACTCGTTCACCCAGTTCGTACCCGGCCACGTCCACCTCAAGGACCTGGGCCAACTGGTCGCCCGCGAGATCGAACGCGCCGGCGGTGTAGCGAAAGAATTCAACACCATCGCCGTGGATGACGGCATCGCCATGGGCCATGACGGCATGCTGTATTCCCTGCCGAGCCGCGAGATCATCGCCGACTCCGTGGAATACATGGTCAACGCCCACTGCGCCGACGCCATCGTGTGCATCTCCAACTGCGACAAGATCACCCCCGGCATGCTGATGGCCGCCCTGCGCCTGAACATCCCGGTGATCTTCGTCTCCGGCGGCCCGATGGAAGCCGGCAAGACCAAGCTCGCCTCCCACGGCCTCGACCTGGTGGACGCCATGGTCATCGCCGCCGATTCCAGCGCTTCTGACGAGAAGGTCGCGGAATACGAGCGCAGCGCCTGCCCTACCTGCGGTTCGTGCTCCGGCATGTTCACCGCCAACTCGATGAACTGCCTGGTGGAAGCCCTGGGCCTGGCCTTGCCGGGCAACGGCTCGACACTGGCCACCCACAGCGACCGCGAGCAACTGTTCCTGCAGGCCGGCCGCACCATCGTCGAGCTGTGCAAGCGCTACTACACCGAGAACGATGAGTCGGTGTTGCCGCGCAACATCGCCAACTTCAAGGCGTTCGAAAACGCCATGACCCTGGACATCGCCATGGGCGGTTCCACCAACACCATCCTGCACTTGCTGGCCGCCGCGCAAGAAGCCGAGATCGACTTCGACCTGCGGGACATCGACCGCCTGTCGCGCCACGTGCCGCAACTGTGCAAAGTCGCGCCGAACATCCAGAAGTACCACATGGAAGACGTGCACCGCGCCGGCGGGATCTTCTCGATCCTCGGCTCCCTGGCCCGTGGCGGCCTGTTGCACACCGACCTGCCGACCGTGCACAGCAAATCCATCGCCGAAGGCATCGCCAAGTGGGACATCACCCAAACCACTGACGAAGCCGTGCATCACTTCTTCAAGGCCGGCCCGGCCGGCATCCCGACGCAGACCGCGTTCAGCCAGTCGACCCGTTGGGAAACCCTCGACGACGACCGTGAAAACGGCTGCATCCGCAGTGTCGAGCATGCCTATTCGAAAGAGGGCGGCCTGGCCGTGCTGTACGGCAACATCGCCCTCGATGGCTGCGTGGTGAAAACCGCCGGTGTCGACGAGTCGATCCACGTGTTCGAAGGCCGCGCCAAGATCTACGAAAGCCAGGACAGCTCGGTACGCGGCATCCTCGCTGACGAAGTGAAGGAAGGCGACATCGTCATCATCCGTTACGAAGGCCCGAAAGGCGGCCCGGGCATGCAAGAGATGCTGTACCCGACGTCGTACCTGAAATCCAAGGGCCTGGGCAAAGCCTGCGCCTTGCTGACCGACGGCCGTTTTTCCGGCGGGACCTCGGGCCTGTCCATCGGCCACGCTTCGCCGGAAGCTGCTGCGGGCGGCGCCATCGGCCTGGTGCAGGATGGCGACAAGGTGCTGATCGACATTCCGAACCGCTCGATCAACCTGTTGATCAGCGATGAAGAACTGGCGGCACGCCGGGTCGAGCAGGACAAGAAAGGCTGGAAGCCGGTGGAGAAGCGTCCGCGCAAAGTCACCACCGCCTTGAAGGCTTACGCCCTGCTGGCCACCAGTGCCGACAAGGGTGCTGTGCGTAACAAGGCGATGCTTGACGGTCTGTAAACCTCGCCCATAAAAATGCCCCGCCATGTGCGGGGCATTTTTTTGTCTGGAGATAATTCCCCAAACAAAGAAGATCAACTGTGGGAGCGGGCTTGCTCGCGAATTGCGGTGTGCCAGTTACTGAATAAGCTGGCTGATCCACCGCCTTCGCGAGCAAGCCCGCTCCCACATTTTTGACCGAGTCCAGCCGTACTTACTGAATCTCGTCCGGCTTGACGATCACCCAGTTTTTATCCGCCGTCACCGGCAACCCTTCCTTGGCCTGGGCCGCAGCGTGCTTGGCCATCATGCCGTTGAGCTGGGTCATGTATTTGTCTTTACGGTTGATCCACAGGTGGATGCCGCCCTTGGCCACGTCCACATCATGGAACAGCATGTAGCCGTCACTGGTTGGCGTGTCGCCACCGACGATCACCGGTTTTTTCCACTCGTCGATATAGGTCAGGATCGCTGCGTGCTTGCCGGCCATCCAGGTGGCCGGGGTCCACAGGTACGGGGTCAGTTCCAGGCCGAGGTTGGCCTTCTCGTCATACTTGCCGGCAGCAATCTGTTTGCGGGCGGTGGTCAGCTCGCCGGTCTTGCGGTCCTTGAGCAAGGTGGTCACGCCGATGACGTTCTCGGGTTTGACGTTGTAGCCGTACTTCGGATCGGCCGCGACCATGCGCACCAGTTCCTCGGACGCGGCGGTCATCACGTAGACCTCGATGCCGTTTTCCATCAGCTTGTTGAACAGCTCAGCCTGGCCGGTGAAGACCTTCGGCGGCTGCACTTCCATGTTCTTGACCACGTCACCGTCGTAATAGGTGACCGGCACCGGCTTGCCCGACGCCATCATCTCGTCGACGTAGCCCTTGAGTTCCTTGAGGGTGAAGCCGGAGAAAATCTGCGCGACCCACGGGTAGCAGACCATGTCGTCGACTTCGCAGAGGCGGTAGTAGTAGCTGAAGAGGCTTTCCTTGTGGTCGGCGGTGTCTTTGAACGGGATCAGCTTCAGGGAAGGGTCCATGGTGTCGCGGGTAATCAGGCCCTTGTTTTCCAGGTACGGCAGCAACGACTCTTCAAGGTCGTAGCGGTAACTGGTGTTGTCCATGTCGAACACCGCGAAGTTGCCCTTGTTGGCATTGGCAGCAATCATCGTGTCCAGTTGCTTGGCGGCAGCCGCCGGCCAGTGTTTCAACTCGGTGGCGGCAAAGGCCTGGCTCGCGAGGCCCAGGCACAGCGCGGCGGCAAACAGTTTCGGCGCTAGCTTCATGTGCGTTTTCTCCCTGAGTGAAAGACATCGACGCTAACAAATCTGTATGACAGTTATCGCCCGAGCGCGACCGCTTTCGTCGTGATCGCGCCAATGCCATACGCCTGCGCGTCATCCGCTTATTCCAAAAACGACAGTCACCATGCGATAACGTTATTAAATCAATATATTTCAAGCTGTTAGGCTTGCCGGTTCGCAATCGCAGGCTCCTGCGATTGGCTGCCTTCTCAACGGAGCTTCAATGAATCTGCCCCTGATTCTCAACTTACTGGTGTTCGTGGCCTTGCTGCTGGGCCTGGCACAAACCCGCCGAACCAACTGGAGCCTCGCCAAGAAGGTGTTGTTTGCGTTGGTACTCGGCGTGATCTTCGGTGTGGTGCTGCACGCGATCTACGGTGCCGGCAACCCGGTGCTCAAGGCCTCGATCGGCTGGTTCGACCTGGTCGGCAACGGTTACGTGCAGTTGCTGCAAATGATCGTGATCCCACTGGTGTTCGCCTCGATCCTCAGCGCCGTGGCCCGTCTGCATAACGCCTCGTCCCTGGGCAAGATCAGCTTCCTGACCATCGGCACGCTGCTGTTCACCACGGCAATCGCGGCGCTGATCGGTATCGGCCTGACCAACCTGTTCGGCCTCACCGCCGAAGGCCTGGTGGCCGGCACCCAGGAAATGGCGCGCCTGCAAGTGATCCAGAGTGATTACGCGGGCAAGGTCGCCGACCTGAATATCCCGCAACTGCTGCTGTCGTTCATCCCGCAGAACCCGTTCGCCGACCTGGCCCGGGCCAAGCCGACGTCGATCATCAGTGTGGTGATCTTCGCTGCATTCCTCGGGGTTGCCGCGCTGCAACTGCTCAAGGATGACGTGGAAAAAGGCCAGAAAGTCCTCAACGCCATCGACACCCTGCAAGCCTGGGTGATGCGCCTGGTGCGCCTGGTGATGAAACTGACCCCCTACGGCGTATTGGCGCTGATGACCAAAGTGGTCGCCAGCTCCAACCTGCAAGACATCATCAAGCTCGGCAGTTTTGTGGTGGTGTCGTACCTGGCCCTGGGCCTGATGTTTGTGGTGCATGGCCTGCTGCTGTCGCTGGCCGGGATCAACCCGCTGCGGTTCTTCCGCAAGGTCTGGCCGGTACTGACGTTTGCCTTCACCAGCCGCTCCAGCGCCGCGAGCATCCCGCTGAGCATTGAAGCGCAGACCCGTCGCTTGGGGATTCCGCAGTCCATCGCCGGCTTTGCCGCCTCGTTTGGCGCAACGATTGGCCAGAACGGTTGCGCGGGTCTTTACCCAGCGATGCTGGCGGTGATGGTTGCGCCGACCGTGGGTATCAACCCGCTGGACCCGCTGTGGATCGCAACACTGGTGGCGATTGTGACCTTGAGTTCGGCCGGTGTGGCGGGCGTGGGCGGCGGTGCGACGTTTGCCGCGCTGATCGTGCTGCCGGCGATGGGCTTGCCGGTGTCATTGGTGGCGCTGCTGATTTCGGTTGAGCCGCTGATCGACATGGGCCGTACGGCATTGAACGTGAACGGTTCGATGACGGCCGGGGCGATTACCAGCCAGATCATGCAGCAGACGGATAAAGAACTGCTCAATGCCGATGAGCATGCGGAATTGGCGCAGGCCTGACAGACCGCTATCGCAGGCAAGCCAGCTCCCACATTGAACCGGTTTTTTCAGTAATACTCGGTCAACTGTGGGAGCTGGCTTGCCTGCGATGCTCTTAGGCTTTTTCCCAAACTTCGAAGTTGTACGCCGGCTTGTCACCCTCAGCCGCATTCTCGACATTCGACACCAGCTTCCACTGGTTCAAATCAAACTCGGGAAACCACGCATCCCCGTCCGGGCTCAACGCCACCCGCGTCAAATACAGGCGATCCGCCTGCTCCAGCCCCTGGGCATACAACTGCGCGCCGCCGATCAGCATCAGCTCATCCACGCCCTGCGCCTTGGCCCATTCCTCAGCCCGCTCCACGGCCGCGTCCAGTGACGGAAAAACTTCCGCACCTTCCAGCGCCAAGTCGGTCTGACGGCTGACCACAATGTTCAACCGGCCCGGCAACGGTCGCCCCAGGGAATCCCAGGTCTTGCGCCCCATGATGATCGGCTTGCCCAGGGTGGTGGCCTTGAAATATTTGAAATCCCCCGGCAAATGCCAGGGCATGCTGTTGTCGACGCCGATCACACGGTTTTCACCGAGGGCTGCGATCAGGCTTAAAGGGAGAGTTTTTTTCATGGCGACGAGAATACCAGAGCCGCGCGCGGCATACCCCAACCGGCGTTCCAGCGGTTATGCTCCAGACTCACTGGCTCAACAGGACGGCGCGTGACAGCTCTGACCCCCCTGCAAACACTCTGGCTGACCGAGACCGTGCGCCTGCGCGAGGAACACGCGGGCGCCCTGGAAGACCAGGAAGCCAATCGCCTGGCCCGCAGCGCCGGCGGCGATTTGCCCACGCGCATTCAAAACCGCGCGCTGTGGCTGGCCGAACGCGATGGCCTGACCGCCGCCCTGACCCGCTGGCTGCAAGGTGCGCGCCTGGCGCTGATCCTGCTAGCGGCAGTCGCCATTATCAGCGGCGCCGGCCTGGCGTTTGCCGCGCTGGGCAACGGGTTGGCGCCGGTCAATGTGTTCTGGGCCCTGGGCAGCCTGCTGGGTTTGAACCTGATCCTGTTGTTGAGCTGGGCCCTGGGCCTGCTGTTTGCCGGCGAACACGGCGCCAGTCTTGGCCGCCTGTGGTTATGGCTCAGCGAAAAACTCGCCCGCGACGCCAAGGCCGCGCAACTGGCGCCCGCCCTGCTGCTGTTGCTGCAACGGCGCAAGCTTAATCGCTGGGCCGTCGGTGTGCTGGTCAACAGCCTGTGGCTGCTGGCCCTGCTCAGCGCCCTGGTGATCCTGCTGACGCTGTTGGCCACCCGGCGCTACGGCTTTGTGTGGGAAACCACCATCCTGCGGGCCGATACCTTTGTCGCCGTGACCCAAACCCTTGGCGCCCTGCCCGCCTTGCTCGGCTTCAACGTGCCCACTGTCGAGATGATCCGCGCCAGCGGCGATGCCGCCCTGAATATCGAAAGCGCCCGCCAGGCCTGGGCCGCCTGGCTGGTGGGCGTGCTGCTGGTGTACGGCATCCTGCCGCGGCTGATCCTTGCGTTGCTGTGCCTGTGGCGTTGGAAACGTGGGCGCGCCGCCTTGAGCCTCGACCTTAACCTGCCCGGCTACAGCCAACTGCGTGAACGGCTGATGCCCAGCAGCGAACGGCTTGGGGTCAATGATGCGGCGCCCGAACAATTGCACCACGTGACCGGCGGCGTCAGTGAACTGGAAAGCAACGGCGCCCTGCTGGTGGCCATCGAGCTGGACGACCAGCGCCCATGGCCGCCGAAGCTCCCGGCCAGTGTCAAGGACGCCGGCATCCTCGACAGCCGTGAATCCCGCAACAAGCTGCTGGAGCAACTCACCCGCTTCCCGCCCGCGCGCCTGGCCATCGCCTGCGACCCACGCCGCTCGCCGGATCGCGGCAGCCTTGCGCTGATTGCCGAACTGGCCCGCAGCGCCACCGCCACTCGGGTCTGGCTGCTGCAAGCGCCCGCCGGCCAAGCCCTGGATGCTGAGCGCCTGGGTGATTGGCACACGGCCTTGCAACAACTGGAGATACCGTTCGCCGATTGCGCGCCGCTCACCTGGCTGGAGACCGGTCATGACTAAGCCCCAGAAACTTGCGGTGGTCGGCCACACCAACGTCGGCAAGACCTCGTTGCTGCGCACGCTCACGCGAGACGTCGGCTTTGGTGAAGTCTCCCATCGTCCCAGCACCACCCGGCATGTCGAAGGTGCGCGCTTGTCGGTGGACGGCGAAGCCTTGCTGGAGCTGTACGACACGCCGGGCCTGGAAGATGCCATCGCCCTGCTCGATTACCTCGAACGCCTGGACCGCCCCGGCGAACGCCTCGACGGCCCGGCACGGCTGGCGCGTTTTCTGGAAGGCAGCGAGGCCCGGCAACGCTTCGAACAGGAAGCCAAGGTGCTGCGCCAACTGCTCGCCTCGGATGCGGGCTTGTATGTGATTGATGCAAGGGAGCCGGTGCTGGCCAAGTACCGCGATGAGCTGCAAGTGCTGGCCAGCTGTGGCAAGCCGTTGCTGCCGGTGCTCAATTTTGTCAGCAGCGCCGACCACCGCGAGCCGGACTGGCGCGAAGCCCTCGCCCGCCTCGGCCTGCACGCGCTGGTGCGTTTCGACAGCGTCGCGCCGCCGGAAGACGGCGAGCGCCGGCTCTATGAAAGCCTCGCCCTGCTGCTGGAAAACTCCCGTGGGCAACTGGAACGGCTGATCCTTGATCAGGAAGCCCAGCGCCAGGCCCGCCAGCAAAGTGCGGCGCGGCTGATCGCCGAACTGCTGATCGACTGCGCCGCCTGCCGCCGCAGCGTGGTCAGCGAAGCCGAGGTAGAACAGCAAGCCATCAGCGAACTGCGCAAAGCCGTGCGCCAGCGCGAACAGCGTTGCGTGGAGGCCTTGCTCAAGTTGTTCGGCTTCCGCCCGCAGGACGCCGCCGCCAGCGATTTACCGCTGCTGGACGGGCGCTGGGGCGATGACCTGTTCAACCCCGAGACCCTCAAGCAACTGGGCGTGCGGGTCGGTGGCGGTATCGCAGCCGGCGCGGCGGCCGGTGCAGGTGTGGATCTACTCGTAGGCGGCCTGACCCTCGGCGCCGCCGCCCTCGCCGGAGCCATCGCGGGAGGCGCGCTGCAAACTGCCCGCAGTTATGGCAGCCGCCTGCTGGGCAAGATCAAGGGCCAGCGCGAGCTGACCGTCGACGACAGCGTGCTGCGCCTGTTGGCCCTGCGCCAGCGGCAACTGCTCAAGGCCCTGAACCTGCGGGGGCATGCGGCGATCCACAGCATCAAGGTCGACACACCCCAGGACAAGACCTGGCGCGAAGGCAAATTGCCCGAAGCCCTGAACAAGGCCCGCGCCCATCCGCAATGGTCGTCCCTCAACCCGCACCCCAGGTTGAGCCAGGCCGAACGCCAGGAACAGATCGAAGCCCTGGCCCAGCGCCTGGACGAGACCTAAGCCGCCAACAATTGCCGGGCCTTGGATTTCAACACTTCAAGGTCCAGCACCGGCACATGCATTTCCTTGGCCTGTTCATCCCAGTGGCGCATGCGCAGGCTCACGGCGCACAGCGGGTCCTGCTCGAACGCTTGGGCTTCCTCGGCGGTCATCACGCCGCCCTGGTAACCCAAGGTACGACGGCTGGCTTCGCTCAAGCGTGCGTAATAATCCGGCTGGCTGAAGGTCAGATAACGCTTGGCCTGCACGTGGTATTCCACCAGTTTTGCCATCCGCTCGCTGAAGCCTGCGCGGCGCAGATAATCGGCGCCCAGCCGTTCATGGCTGACCACACCATAACCGCCCATGTTCTCGCCACCTTGGCCGCAGATATGCCCGATATCGTGGAAGAACGCTGCCAGCACCACTTCATCATCGAAGCCCTCAGCCATGGCCAACTGCGCAGCCTGGGACATGTGCTCGATCTGCGAGACCGGTTCGCCGATGTAGTCAGCCGTGCCGTGCTGTTCGTAAAGGCCGAAGACCTCGGCGATTGCCTGCTCTGCGTTCATCACGCGCTCCCCCACAGCTCAGTGATATTGCGCTCGGCCATCGCCGGCCCGACGCTCATGCCCACGCCGGTGTGCATCAACGCCGCGCTCACCCCCGGCGCCGCCCGCGTGAACGAGAACGGCCCCGGCCCACGGGAACCATAGACGCCCTGCCAGCGCTCCACGACCTGGATCTTGCAGCCCAGGGTATGTTCGGCCAGTTCGATCATCCAGTTGTCCACCTGTTCGGCGTTGAACGGGGAAGGATCGCTGCCGTAATGGTGGGAATCCCCGATGATCAGTTCGCCATAGGGTGTCGGGCTGATCAGCAGGTGAATACCGTTTTCATGCAGGTGCGGTACATCCCGCAGAATTTCGGCCTGTACCGGCGCGGCTTCCGGCAAGTCGGCGAAGGCGCCGTAGTGCACGCAGCTGAGGCCGGTCAGCAGCGCGTGTTGCAGGTTCAACTCCACCACTGGCCGGGCGCGCAGCATTTGCAGGCGGCAGATTTGCGGGTTGAGTTCGGCAATCTGCTCGGCCAGCAGCGTCTGGTAGTCGTGACCGGAGCAGACAATGATCTGCTCGCCGCGAAAGGAGCCGGCAGTGGTGTGCACCTGGCCGGGTTCGATGTCGCGCACCAGGGTGGAGAAATGAAACTCCACGCTCAGTTCGCGGCTGAGGTAGTTGATCAGCGCCGGGATAGCCTCGCGCGAATACAGTTGTTGATCATCCAGGCCGTGAAGCGCAGCGCGGTGATGGGCGAACTGGCCACCGTACAGCTCGTGCAGGGCGGCGCCTTGCAGCAACTTGACGCGATAACCGTGTTCTTGCGCGCGACCGGCGCAGAAGGCTTCAAGCAAGTGCTCTTCGGCTTCGGTGCGGGCGAACAAATAAGAGCCGTTGCGCTTGAGCTGGATGCCGGCGAGTTGCGCCCACTGGCCCCAGATCTCGCGGCTTTCCCGCGCCAGGTCGAGCATCGGCCCGGGCGGCTGGCCGGTGACCAGTGCCTGGCCGAAGTTGCGCACGGAAGCACCCAGCGGTGTGCCGCTGCGCTCGAAGACCTTGACCTTGAGGCCGCGTTTGGCAGCGGCATAGGCATGGGACAGGCCGAGGATGCCGGCACCGATGATCAGCAGTTGTGTCATGAAGACCTCTCGTTCCCACGCTCCGCGTGGGAATGCATCCTGTGACGCTCCGCGTCACGACTACAAAAGCGGACGCAGAGCGTCCAGAGCCGCGTTCCCACGCAGAGCGTGGGAACGATCGGTAGTTATTGTTTTTCCGACTTGCCGTCATAGCGCTTGCGCCATTCGGTCAGGATGCTGTCGCGGTTTTTCGACGCCCAGGCAAAGTCATTCTTGATCAACCGCTGCTCGTAGTCCGCCGGCAACTCGGTCTGCGGCTTGGCAATACCCGGCTGAGCCAGTACCGCGAAGTTTTCCTTGTACAGCTCCATCGCCGCGGGGCTGGCGGAGAAGTCGGCGAGTTTCTGTGCCGCGTCTGCGTGGGCAGTGCCCTTGATCACGGCAGTGGCTTCGATATCCCAGCCCAGGCCTTCTTTCGGCAGGATGATGTCCAGCGGTGCGCCCTGGCGCTTCAGCTGAACGGCCGGGTATTCGAAGGAAATGCCGATCGGGAATTCACCCGAGGCCGCCAGCTTGCAGGGTTTGGAACCGGAGTGAACGTACTGGCCGATGTTCTGGTGCAGGTCGTCCATGTACTGCCAGCCCTGCTTCTCGCCGAAGGTCTGCAACCAGGCACTCACATCCAGGAAGCCCGTGCCGGACGAGGCCGGGTTGGGCATCACGATCTTGCCCTTGTATTCAGGCTTGGTCAGGTCCTGCCAGCTCACCGGCTTGCTCAGGCCCTGCTTTTCGGCTTCGACGGTGTTGAAGCAGATGGTCGCAGCCCACACGTCCATGCCGACCCAGGCCGGCGGGTTGGCGGCGTCGCGGTAGTTCGCACCGATCTTGCTCAAATCTGCCGGTGCGTAGTTTTGCAGCATGCCCTGCTGGTCGAGGATCGCCAGGCTGGAAGCCGCCAGGCCCCAGACCACGTCAGCCTGCGGGCGGGCTTTTTCGGCCAGCAGCTTGGCGGTGATGATGCCGGTGGAATCGCGCACCCATTTGATCTCGATGTCCGGGTTAACCTTTTCGAAGGCTTGTTTGTAAGTCTTCAATTGCTCGGCTTCGAGGGCCGTGTACACGGTCAACTCGGTCTTGGCGGCAAAGGCATTCAGGCTGAACGCAGTGAGCACAGCAGCGGCTAACGCCAGGGGCTTGAACATGGTGCAGTTCCTTTATGGGTGAATTATTGGCCGGGCGCGGTTTGGCGCCAGGCCTGGGAGCGGCGCAACAAGCCGCGTGAGGCCCACGCCAGCAGCAAGGACACGCTCGCCGAGGTGAACAGGATCAGGGTCGACATGGCCGCCGCACCGCCGACGTTGCCGGCGTCGTCCATGTTCAGTACGGCGACGGCGGCGAGGATGGTGTCGGGGCTGTAGAGGAAGATCGCGGCGGAGACGGTGGTCATCGCCGAGACGAACAGGTAGCGCACGATGTCCAGCAGCGCCGGCAGGCAGATCGGCACGGTGACCCGCAGGTAATGGCGGTACAGCGGCGCCTTCAGCGACAGCGCGGCGGCTTCGAATTCCGCGTCCAGTTGGCGCAGGGCCGTGGTGGCGGTCATTTGGGCGGTGGTCAAATAGTGAGCAATGGTGCACACCACCAGCAACGTCATGGTGCCGTAGAGCACATGCAGCGGGTTGCCGTTGAGGTTGAAAAAGAACACGTAGCCCAGGCCCAGCACCAACCCCGGCACCGCCATCGGCACGAAGCTGAGCATGCGCAGCGCCAGGTTCAGGCCCTTCTGGCCCCTGGTCTTTTCCATCAGGTAGGCGCCGGTGAAGATCAGCACGCTGCCGATCAACGCGGTGCACAGGGCCATGGTGATGCTGTTGCGGTAGGCCAGCCAGCCGCCGCCGGCCGTGTCTTCGAACTGGTAGTGGGCCAGGGACAGCGACAGGTTGTAGGGCCAGAATTTCACCAGGGATGAGTAGACCGCCATGCCGAACACCAGCAGCAGGATCGCGCAGATCAGCAGGACGATGGCCAGGTAGCAGCCATCCCGCAGTTTCGACGGCGCCGGCTGGAACACCTGGGCGCGGCCGCTCATGGAGTCGCCATGGCGGCGGCGCAACCAGGCGTCGACACCGAAGCTGAACAGCGCCGGCAGCAGCAGGACCATGCCGATCAAGGCGCCCCGCCCGAATTGCTGCTGGCCGACCACGGCTTTGTAGGCTTCCAGCGCCAACACTTGGTAGTCGCCGCCCACTACAACAGGCACACCGAAGTCGGTGATGGTCAGGGTGAACACCAGACAAAACGCGGCAAACACGGCCTGGCGCGTCGCCGGCCAGGTGATGCTGCGAAACGCCCGGGCGGGACTCGCGCCCATGCTCGATGCGGCATCGAACAAACGTGCATCCGCCAGGGAAAGCGCCGACAACAGGATCATCAAGGCATGGGGAAAGGTGTAGATCACTTCGCCGAGGACGATGCCCCAGAAGCCATAGATGTTGTCCGACAGCAGCCCGCGCAACATGCCCTGGTTACCGAACAGGTAGACCAGCGCAATCCCGGGCAACATCGACGGCGCCATCAACGGCAGCAGCGACATGCCGCGCCAGATCGCCTTGCCCGGAATAAGCGTGCGTTGCAAAGCGTAGGCAAACAGATAAGCCAGTGGTACGACGATGGCGGCAACGCTGCCGGAAACCTTCAGGCTGTTACCGAGCAGCCAGTGGAAATTGTCGCTGGTGACCAACTCCCGCGCCGCCACCAGGCCACCGCCCTGCCCGGCTTCACTGCTGAAGCCGCGCCAGAAGATCGCCAGCAGCGGCAGCAGTACCGCAACGCCCAGCAGGCACAGCCATAACAGCTTGCCGCCGACCACAAAAATACGGTCGCCGACTTCGGCACGGGAAACCTGACGAGCCACGTTATCGGGTATCGGCAGAGTCATATCGCGGGCCATCTCAGGCAAACACCTGCAGGCTGCGCGGGGGCAGCGCGACCCAGATGTCCTGGGCGCCAAGGCGCGGCATGGCTTCCGGGGCCAATTCGGCCAGCAGCGGATGGCCGGGCAGTTGGTCCAGCTCGAAGCTCATGCGGCAGCGGTTGCCGAGGAAAGTGATCTCGCGGACCTTGGCCGGGAACAGGTTTTCTTCATGCACCGGCGGGTTGACGCTGATGGCTTCCGGGCGGCAGAACAGACGGCCCGATTTCGCGACGCCTGCGTTGTCCGCCAGGCGCATATTCATGCCGCCAACCTGGGCGTGGCTGGCGCTGTTGCGACTGAACGGCAGCCAGTTGCCCTGGCCGACGAACTCGGCCACGAACGGTGTGGCCGGGCGGTCGTAGATTTCCTGGGGCGTGGCGTACTGCTCGACCTTGCCGTTGTTCATCACAGCGATGCGGTCGGCCATCAGCATGGCCTCGTCCTGGTTGTGGGTGACCATCAGGGTGGTGATGCCCAGGCGGCGCTGCAGTTGGCGCAGCTCGGTGCACAGATGCTCGCGCACCCGGGCGTCGAGGGCCGACATGGGTTCGTCCAGCAGCAGCAAGGACGGCGCCGGCGCCAGGGCGCGAGCCAGTGCCACACGCTGTTGTTGGCCGCCGGAAAGTTGGCCGGGGTATTTCTTTTCGCTGCCCACCAAACCCACCAGTTCGAGCATCTGCCCGACACGCTTGCGCACTTCATCACGGCCACTGCCGGTGAGGCCGTAGCCGATGTTCGCTTCGACGGTGAGATTGGGAAACAGCGCGTAGGACTGGAACAGAATGCCGTAGTCCCGAGCCTGGGGTGCCAGTAGGGAAACATCGCGGTCGCCGAGGTACAACTCGCCGCTGTCCTGGCGCTCCAGGCCGGCGATGCAGCGTAGCAAGGTGGTCTTGCCGCAGCCCGACGGGCCCAGCAGGCACACCAGTTCGCCAGCGGCGACGTCCAGGGACACGTTATCCAACGCGGTGAAGGCGCCGAAGCGTTTCTGTACACCGCGCACCTTCATTGGCGCGCCGGGATTGGTCATGGCTGTGTTCATGGAGGCACCTCATCAAACTGATGAAGGTCATCCTAGGCAGGCAATGCGTCCCTCTTGTGGCAGAAAGGCAAAACGTGGCGATAGTGGTATTGGTGGATTTGGGTTGTGCCAACAGATTGTTCCTACGCTCTGCGTGGGAATACATCCTGTGACGCTCCGCGTCACGACCTTAAGAGCGGACGCGGAGCGTCCAGGCCAGCATTCCCACGCAGAGCGTGGGAACGATCAGAGAGGGGACATTTCCTGCGCCAACCCCAGGAAAGCCGCCGGCAACCGCGCGCCCTTTCGCTCCTTGAGGCAGTACAAATACTCGGGAATCTGCGGGGCATTCTCGATGGTCAGCACACGCAGTTGCGGATCGTGGGGCACTTCCTGGCGGGCGATGATGCTGATGCCGATATTGCGCAGCACTGCCTCACGGATCGATTCCCGGCTGCCGATCTCCAGCAGCGGCCCGTAACTCACGCCGGCGCCCTGCAACATCTCTTCGGTCAATCGACGGGTGGTCGACCCCGGCTCGCGCATCAGCAAGGTATGCCCGGCCAGCGCGGTCAGCGGTACATGTTCAAGTACCGCCAGCGGATGATTGCGATGCACCGCCAGCACCAGCGGGTCCATGCCCAGTACCCGCCGGATCAGGCGCGGGTCTTCAAGCAATTGGGACGAGGCGGCGACGTCGACGCGGTAGTCATCCAGCGCTTCCAGCACCTGCTGGGAGTTGCCGATCTCCACCGAAACCTCGACCTGCGGCAGCCGCTCGCGGAAGGTCTTGACCAGGTCGAGGATGTAATAAGGCGCCGTCGCGGCAATCCTCAAGGCCCCTTGTACCTGGCCACTGTTGCGCAGGAAAAACTCGATGTCCGCTTCCTGCTGCAACAGCGCCTTGACCATCGGCAACAGCCGCGCGCCTTCGTCGCTGACGGTCAGGCGGCGCCCGCCACGGTAGAACAACTCCACCGAGTACTGGCTTTCCAGGTGACGAATCTGGGTGGTCACCGTGGGCTGGCTGAGCCCGAGCTTTTTCGCCGCCAGGGTAATGCTGCCCAGGCGGGCGACCATGTAAAACGCCTTCAGCTCGGCACTCAGCACACCATCCTCTCATCGACTATTTGCGCAACAGGCGCAGACCATTGAACACCACCAGCAGGCTCACGCCCATGTCGGCGAACACTGCCATCCACATGGTGGCCATCCCAAGGAAGGTCACCGCCAGGAAGATCGCCTTGATCACCAGGGCCAGGGCAATGTTCTGCTTGAGGATACTCGACGTGCGCCGCGACAGTTGAATGAATGCCGGAATCTTGCGCAGGTCGTCGTCCATCAGCGCCACGTCGGCGGTCTCGATGGCAGTGTCGGTACCGGCGGCGGCCATGGCAAACCCGATCTCGGAACGGGCCAGCGCCGGGGCGTCGTTGATGCCGTCGCCGACCATGCCCACCCGGTGGCCCTTGGCGTAGAGCGCTTCGATGGCTTGCAGTTTGTCGGTGGGCAACAGGTCGCCCTGGGCCTGGTCGATGCCAACCTGATCGGCGATTGCCTTGGCGGTGTGGGTGTTGTCGCCGGTGAGCATCAGGGTCTTGATGCCCAGGTCATGCAACTGTTGGATGGCCTCGCGGCTGGTGTCTTTCACGGTGTCGGCCACCGCGAACAGCGCCAGCGGGCCAGATTTGTCCAGCAGCAGGACCACGGACTTGCCTTGTTTTTCCAGGGCGAAGAGTTTTTCTTCAAGGGCCGGCGAGCACAGGTTCAGCTCTTCCACCAGACGGTGATTGCCCAGGTAATAGACTTCACCATTGATTTCACCCTTCACACCGCGACCCGCCAGGGCTTCGAAGTTATCCACAGTGTGAACGGTGAGATTCTTATCCACAGCCGCGTTGGCGATGGCCAGGGACACCGGGTGATCGGAGCGTCCGGCCAGGCTCGCGGCCAGGGCTGGGGCGCTGTCTTCCATGTTCGGGAACAGCGACAGGTAATCGGTTTGCACCGGTTTGCCGTGGGTGATGGTGCCGGTCTTGTCCAAGGCCAGGTAGTCGAGCTTGTAACCGCCCTCCAGGTACACGCCGCCCTTGATCAGGATGCCTTTGCGCGCCGCGGCGGCCAGGCCGCTGACGATGGTCACCGGGGTGGAAATCACCAGCGCACACGGGCAGGCGACGACCAGCAATACCAGCGCACGGTAGATCCAATCAAACCACACGCCTGCCATGAACAGCGGCGGAATCAGCGCCACGCCCAAGGCAAAGATAAACACCGCCGGGGTGTAGACCTTGGCGAAGGTGTCGACAAAACGCTGGGTAGGCGCACGGGCGCCCTGGGCCTGTTCCACGGCGTGGATGATCCGCGCCAGAGTCGAGTTATTGGCGGCGGCGGTGACTTTGTATTCCAGGGAACCGGCCTGGTTGATGGTGCCGGCGAAAACTTTGTCGCCCACGGTCTTTTCAATCGGCAGGCTTTCACCGGTAATCGGCGCCTGGTCGATGGTGGACTGGCCGGAGGTGACTTCACCGTCGAGACCAATACGCTCGCCGGGACGAACCCGCACGATGGCACCCAGTTCGATGATTTTGACATCCTGTTCAACCCAACTGCCGTCGGCCTGACGAACCGTGGCCTGTTCCGGGGTCATCTGCATCAAGCCACTGATGGCATTGCGCGCGCGGTCCAGGGACTTGGCCTCGATCAACTCGGCCACGGTGAACAGGAACATCACCATCGCCGCTTCCGGCCACTGGCCGATCAGGATCGCGCCGGTGACGGCGATGCTCATCAGGGCGTTGATGTTCAGGTTGAGGTTTTTCAGGGCGATCCAGCCCTTTTTGTAGGTGGTGAGGCCGCCGCTGAAGATCGAGATCAGCGCGACCAGGGCAATCACCCACGTCGGGGCTGCGTTGGTGAAGTGCAGCACTTCAGCACCCAGAGCGCCCACGCCGGACACGGCCAGCGGCCACCAGTGCTTCTTCGCCGGCGGCTCAGCCGGGGCAACGCCTTCTTCGATGGGGTCCGCCTGCATGCCCAGGGACTTGATGGCGTCGATGATCGGCGCGGTCGTCGGCAGGTCGTGAGTGACGCCGAGAATGCGGTTGATCAGGTTGAATTCCAGCTGCTGCACACCCGCAAGCTTGCCCAGTTTGTTCTGGATCAGCGTCTGCTCGGTGGGGCAGTCCATGGCTTCGATGCGGAAGGTGCTCAGCCGCGAGCCCGCCGTCGGGGCTTCAGTCAGCTTTACCAGCGCCGGCGCGGCCTTGCTGGAACAGCAGGAATCGCCATGGCTGCCATGGTCGTGCTTCTGCACAGGTTTGAGCTTGGGGCCGTGATCGTGCGCGTGGTCATGATCATGGTCGTGGTCGTGGTCGTGGTCGTGCTTGTGCGGGGTGTGGATGGAATCGCTCATTCTGTCGCGTCCGTAAAGGTGCCTGTTGCCAAGTAAAGACCCTGTAGCCACTATAGGGTCAAGCATCCTTTTGGAGATTGCTGCGATGAAGATCGGCGAATTGGCAAAATTGACGGATTGCCAGGTGGAAACCATCCGTTATTACGAGAAAGAAGGCCTGCTGCCGCCGCCTGCGCGCAGTGACGGTAATTACCGGCTGTACACCCAGGCGCACACCGAACGGCTGGTGTTTATCCGCAACTGCCGCAGCCTGGACATGACCCTTGAGGAAATTCGCAGCCTGCTGGGCCTGCGTGACAGTCCTCAGGACCAGTGCGAAAGCGTGAATGCGTTGATCGACGAGCATATCCACCACGTCAAGGCGCGGATCGACGGGCTTATGGCGTTGCAGGAACAGTTGCTCGACCTGCGCCAGCGCTGTGGCGGCGGGCCGGATCTGGATCAGTGCGGGATTTTGCAGCGGCTGGAAGTCAGCGGGAGTGTCGCGGCCAGCGAGGCTGAGCCATCACATGTGGGCAGAAGCCACGGGCATTGAATGTGTACACAAAAAAATGTGGGAGCGGGCTTGCTCGCGAAAGCGGAGTGTCAGCCACTGAATGTGTTTCTGATACACCGTATTCGCGAGCAAGCCCGCTCCCACATTTGGACCGAGATCGCTTTTAGATCGCTACATCGGCCTTGATGCTCGGATCAGCGTCATAGCCCACGATTTCAAAGTCTTCGAATTTGTAATCGTAGATCGACGCGGGTTTGCGCTTGATCACCAGTTCCGGCAGCTTCTTCGGCGTGCGCGCCAGCTGGGTCTGGATCTGTTCCATGTGGTTGCTGTAGGCATGGGTGTCGCCCGTGGTGACGATGATCTCGTGAGGGATCAGGTCGCACTGCTGGGCCAGCATATGGGTGAGCAACGCCAGGGCAGCGGTGTTGTACGGCAGGCCGAGGAATACATCTGAGCTGCGGATGTACAACTGCATCGACAGATGACCGTCATGCACAAACGCCTGGTACAGCAGGTGGCAAGGTGGCAGCGCTTGCTTGCCGTCCCGGGCGTTCTGCTGCGGGCTTTTGGTCTCGTCCGGCAGGTACTCGACGTTCCAGCCGTGGAACAGGATGCGGCGGCTGTTGGGGTTGGTCTTCAGCGTCTCGACCATGTAGTCGATCTGGTTGATCTTGCCGCCGTCCTTGGTGGGCCAGGCGGTCCACTGCTCGCCGTACACCGGGCCCAGGTCGCCGTCTTCGGTGGCCCATTCGTCCCAGATTTTTACGCCATTCTCGTTCAGCCACTTGATGTTGGTGTTGCCACTCAACATCCAGATCAATTCGTTGGCGATGCTTTTGAAGTGAAGCTTCTTGGTGGTCAGCAGCGGGAAGCCGTCGGCCAAGCTATGCCGAAACTGACGGGCAAACACGGCCTTGGTGCCGGTGCCGGTGCGGTCGCCCTTGGTCAGGCCATTGGTCACGACATCGTTCAGTAGTTCGAGATATTGCTTCATGTGTATACCTGTATCGTTGAAGCCGGGACCCTCGGGCCCCGGCGTTCGAATTTAAAGCGCGGTGTTCTTGATGCCTTGCGGGCGATTGTAAGCCCACCACAGCAGGCCCAGGCCGGCGATGATCATCGGCAGGCTGAGAATCTGACCCATGGTCACCCAGCCCCACGCCAGGTAGCCCAGTTGCGCATCCGGCACCCGTACGAACTCGACGATAAAGCGGAAGATCCCGTAGAACAACGCGAACATCCCCGAAACGGCCATGGTCGGGCGTGGCTTGCGCGAGAAGATATAGAGGATCAGGAACAGCGCCACGCCTTCCAGGGCGAACTGGTACAGCTGCGAGGGGTGGCGCGGCAATTGCGCCGGGTCGCTGAACGGCGGGAACACCATGGCCCACGGCACGTCAGTCGGCTTGCCCCACAGTTCGGCGTTGATGAAGTTGCCGATGCGCCCGGCACCCAGGCCAATCGGCACGAACGGTGCGACGAAGTCCATCAACTGGAAGAACGACTTACCGTTACGCCGGCCAAACCACCAGGCGGCGATCATCACCCCCACAAACCCGCCGTGGAACGCCATGCCGCCCTTCCACACCTCGAAGATCAGCGTCGGGTTGGCGATGTAGGCTGGCAGGTCGTAGAACAGCACATAACCCAGGCGTCCGCCGACGATGACCCCCATCGACATCCAGAACACCATGTCGGAGAGCTTCTCCTTGGTCCAGGTCGGGTCGAAACGGTTCAGGCGCCGGGAAGCCAGCAGCCAGGCACCGCCGATGCCGATCAGGTACATCAACCCGTACCAATGGATTTGCAGCGGACCGATGGCCACGGCCACCGGGTTGATCTGCGGGTAAGGCAGCATTGCGACTCCTCGTTAAATCAATAGTCATGGCGCATCGGACCATGCCGGTGCGCGATTAAGCCTGCGTTACAGCAAAAAATTCAGCCCTACGCAAAACAGCAGCCCGGCGAACAGCCGCTTGAGCAAGCGCGGCGACAACCGGTGCGCCAGGCGCGCGCCGAAACGGGCCGCCACCATGCTTGTCAGGGCGATGCCCAGCAGCGCCGGCAAGTACACAAAGCCGAGACTATGATCGGGCAGCAGCGGATCATGCCAGCCCAGAATCATGAAACTTAACGCACTGGCCAGGGCGATCGGCAAGCCGCAGGCCGACGAAGTGGCCACTGCCTGCTGCATCGGCACGCTGCGCCAGGTCAGGAACGGCACGGTCAACGAACCGCCGCCGGTGCCGAAAATCGCCGACGACCAGCCGATCACGCCGCCCGCCAGGGTCAGGCCGAGCTTGCCCGGCACCTGGCGGCTGGCCTTGGGCTTGAGCTCCAGAGTCATCTGCACGGCGATCACCAGGGCGAACACACCGATGATCTTCTGTAGATGCGGCCCGGAGATCGCCTCGGCGGTCAGCGCGCCAACGCCCGCGCCCAGCAGGATACCCACGGCCATCCATACGAAGATCGGCCAGCGCACGGCGCCGCGCCGATGATGCTCACGCACCGCATTCACCGACGTGAAGATAATAGACGCCAGGGACGTGCCGACAGCGAGGTGGGTCAGCACCGCGGGATCGAAGCCCTGCAAGGTGAAGCTGAACACCAGCACCGGCACAATAATGATGCCGCCGCCCACGCCGAACAGCCCGGCGAGCATGCCCGCGCAGGATCCCAGCAGCAAATACAGCAGAAATTCCATGGGAGCCCCCGAAAACAGACCGGCATGTTAACGGATGCAAAGCACAGGGTTCTATGGGTAGAGTGGGCAAAACACAAAGGGATCGCCTTATGTGCCTGATTGTTTTCGCCTGGCGGCCGGGCCACGCCCAGCCGCTGATCGTCGCGGCCAACCGTGATGAATTTTATGCCCGGCCCAGTTTGCCGTTGGCCCAGTGGCTGGATGCGCCCCATGTTTACGCGGGCAGGGACCAGGAAGCGGGCGGGACCTGGCTGGGAGTTGGCGCAGACGGGCGCTTTGCGGCGCTGACCAATATCCGTGACCCGCACCAGCCGCCGGCGCGCAAGTCGCGGGGTGAGTTGGTGGCGCGCTTTCTCAGCGGTTCGCTGTCGATTGACGACTATTTGGCCGACGTTAATGGCAGATCGATTGAATATGCCGGGTTTAACCTGCTGGTCGGGACGCGGGACGAGCTTTGGCATTACAACGCCAAGGAATCTGCGCCGACACCATTGGTGGCGGGGGTTTATGGGTTATCCAATGCCGGCCTGGATACGCCATGGCCGAAGTTGTTGAAGGCCAAGGCGGCGCTGACAGAAGTGCTGGACGATCCGCAGCCTGAAGCCTTGCTGGGGATTTTGAGCGACCCGCAGACGGCGCCGTTTGCTGACTTGCCGGACACCGGCGTGGGCTTGGCGACGGAGAGTTTGCTGTCGAGTGTGTTTATTGCCAGCCCCAGTTACGGGACGCGGGCGAGCACGGCGCTGATTGTGAATGCCGACGGGACGCGGCATATCGTGGAGCGCAGTTTTGGGCCCTATGGCGGACAGTTGGGTGAAGTTGAACTCAAAATCTGAACCTCACGCAAACCAAATGTGGGAGCGGGCTTGCTCGCGAAGGCGGCGTGTCAGCCAATACATAAGCTGACTGATGCACCGCTTTCGCGAGCAAGCCCGCTCCCACATTTCGATTGGGGACAGGCTCTGAAATCCGGTTAGAGGCTCTTTGCAGACGCCGGGTTGATCATCCGCGCCAACCCAAGGTTCTTCAGCGCCAATTGCAGCGAGCTGTGGATAACTTGCGGGTTGTCGATAGTCATCAACTCCGCCAGCAGCTCCTTGGCCCGGCTCAGGTTGATCTGGCGCAGCATCCATTTCACCTTCGGCAAGTTGGTGGCGTTCATCGACAGGCTGTCAAAGCCCATCGCCATCAACAGCACAGCCGCCGCCGGGTCACCGGCCATCTCGCCGCAGATACTCACCTGCTTGCCTTCGGCATGGGCGTCGCGCACCACGTTCTGCAAGGCTTGCAGCACCGCCGGGTGCAGGTAGTCGTAGAGGTCGGCCACCCGCGGGTTGTTGCGGTCCACGGCCAGCAGGTACTGGGTCAGGTCGTTGGAGCCCACCGACAGGAAGTCCACCTGCCGCGCCAGCTCCTTGGCCTGGTACACCGCCGCCGGAATCTCGATCATCACGCCAATCGGCGGCATCGGCACGTCGGCGCCTTCGTCGCGCACTTCGCCCCAGGCACGGTGGATCAGGTGCAGGGCTTCTTCCAGCTCGTGGGTGCCGGAGATCATCGGGAGCAGGATGCGCAGGTTGTTCAGGCCTTCGCTGGCCTTGAGCATCGCGCGGGTCTGGACGAGGAAGATTTCAGGATGGTCGAGGGTAACGCGAATACCGCGCCAACCAAGGAAGGGGTTGTCTTCCTTGATGGGGAAATACGACAGTGACTTGTCGCCGCCAATGTCCAGGCTGCGCATGGTCACCGGTAACGGATGGAAGGCGGACAGTTGCTCGCGATAAATCGCCAGCTGCTCCTTCTCACTCGGAAAACGCTGGTTGATCATGAACGGCACTTCGGTGCGGTACAGGCCCACCCCTTCGGCGCCGCGCTGTTGTGCACGTGCCACGTCCGCCAGCAGGCCGGTGTTGACCAGCAGCGGTACGCGGTGGCCGTCGAGGGTCACGCACGGCAGTTCCCGCAGGGCGTCGAGGCCCTGGGACAGCTGGCGTTCTTCTTCCACCACTTCGGCGTATTGCTTGCGCAGCACTTCGCTGGGGTTGGTGTAGACCTCGCCGTGGTAGCCGTCGACGATCATTTCGATGCCGTCGACCTTGGAATACGGCAGGTCCACCAGACCCATCACCGTCGGAATGCCCATGGCCCGAGCCAGGATCGCGACGTGGGAGTTGCCCGAACCCAGTACCGAGACCAGGCCCACCAGTTTGCCTTCCGGCACTTCGCCGAGCATGGTGGCGGTCAGTTCTTCACTGATCAGGATGGTGTTGTCGGGGTACACCAACGTGGTCGAGCGCTCTTCCTGCAGGTAGGCCAGCAGACGGCGACCGAGGTCCTTCACGTCCGAGGCGCGCTCGCGCAGGTAGGCGTCGTCCATCAATTCAAAACGGTTGACGTGATCGGTGACCACCTGGCGCAGCGCGCCCTGGGCCCACTGGCCGGTCTTGATCACGTCCTTGACTTCGCTGCCCAGGGACGCGTCGTCGAGCATCATCAGGTACACGTCGAACAACGCCCGCTCTTCAGGCCGCAGCTGGGTGGCCAGCTTGGTCGAGAGGGTGCGCATGTCATTGCGTACGCCTTCGAGGGCGGTCTTGAACAGGATGATTTCAGCGTCGATGTCGGTGACGGTCTTGTCCGGCACCACGTCCAGGTCGGCGGGCGGCAGCATGACCACGGCGGTACCGACAGCAGCACCCGGCGAACCCGGCACGCCGACGAACTTGGCTTCCTGGATGCCCTTGCCCTGGCGTCCCAGGCCGCGAATCGAACCGGTGGCCTCGGCGTGGGCGATAACCCCGGCGAGCTGCGCGCTCATGGTCACAAGGAAGGCTTCTTCACCTTCGTCGAACTGGCGGCGTTCTTTCTGCTGGATGACCAACACGCCGACAACGCGGCGGTGGTGAATGATCGGCGCACCGAGGAACGAGGCGTAGCGCTCTTCACCGGTTTCGGCAAAGTAGCGATAACGCGGGTGATCGGCCGCGTTTTCGAGGTTCAGGGGTTCTTCACGCGTCCCCACCAGGCCCACCAGACCTTCATTGGGCGCCATGCTGACCTTGCCGATGGAGCGCTTGTTCAAGCCCTCGGTGGCCATCAGGACAAAACGGTTGGTCTCGGGGTCCAGCAGGTAAACCGAGCAGACCTGGCTGCCCATGGCTTCCTTGACGCGCAACACAATAATCCCCAACGCCGCCTTGAGATCCTTGGCGGAGTTAACTTCCTGGACGATCTTGCGCAGCGTATTGAGCATGGCTCGGGGTCGAACTCCGTCGTCAGTCGCGCGCTAAAAGGCGCGGGGCAAGCTCTTTAAGAGCGCGACGATAAACCTCGCGCTTGAATGTCACCACCTGGCCCAACGGATACCAATAACTGACCCAGCGCCAGCCATCGAACTCCGGTTTACCGGTCAAATCCATCCGCACCCGCTGCTCGTTGGAGATCAGGCGCAGGAGAAACCATTTCTGTTTCTGGCCGATGCACAGCGGTTGGCTGTGGGTACGCACCAGACGTTGCGGCAAACGATAGCGCAACCAGCCTCGGGTGCAGGCCAGAATTTGCACATCTTCACGTTCAAGGCCTACTTCTTCGTTCAACTCACGGTACAAGGCGTCTTCAGGGGTTTCGTCGGGGTTGATTCCGCCTTGAGGAAACTGCCAGGCATCTTGGTTGATACGGCGAGCCCATAGCACCTGTCCGGCATCATTCGTAAGAATAATCCCGACATTAGGACGGAAACCATCGGGGTCGATCACGGCAACAACCTCGCAAACGCATGTCACCGCATTGTTCCACAAAGATTGATACAGCGGCAACGAGGCTGCTTACCTTATGTGCACTCTTGTGAAAAGACCGTATTCTGGACGCCTTTTTACAGACTTTTCAGCGAGTAACTGCAATGCGCCTGGCTTTATTCGACTTGGACAACACGCTTTTGGGGGGTGACAGCGATCACGCCTGGGGCGATTACCTCTGTGAACGCGGGATTCTCGACGCGGTGGCCTACAAGGCCCGCAACGACGAGTTCTACCAGGACTACCTGGCCGGCAAGCTGGATAACGCCGAGTACCTGAACTTCTGCCTGGAAATCCTCGGCCGCACCGAGATGGCCCAGCTGGATGAATGGCATCGCGACTACATGCGCGACTGCATCGAGCCGATCATGCTGCCCAAGGCGGTTGAGTTGCTGGCCAAGCACCGGGCGGCGGGCGACAAGCTGGTGATCATCACCGCGACCAACCGTTTTGTGACCGCGCCGATTGCCGAGCGACTGGGGGTTGAAACCTTGATTGCGACGGAATGCGAGATGGAAGACGGGCGCTACACAGGGCGCAGCACAGATATTCCGTGCTTCCGTGAGGGCAAGGTGACGCGCTTGAATCGCTGGCTGGAAGAGACCGGGTACAACCTGGAGGACAGCTACTTCTATAGCGACTCGATGAATGACCTGCCGTTGCTGGAGCAGGTGACACATGCGGTGGCGGTGGATCCAGATCCGAATTTGCGGGCTGAGGCTGAGAAGCGTGGTTGGCCGGTGATTAGCCTGCGCGGCTGATAAAGCTTTCGCGAGCAAGCCCGCTCCCACATTTGCTCGAGTTCCACCTTTGGAATGCAGTCAAATGTGGGAGCGGGCTTGCTCGCGAATGGAGGCAACTCGGTCTCAAGCCTTAAACCGGCTTGGCACCCATCAACCCGGCAATCGCCACAAACCCCACCAGGCTCACCACCGCCAGCGCCACGGTAAAGTTCAAACTCCCCGCCCCGCCCAACCGCAGCCGATTAAGCCGCACCACCAGCCAGAACCAGCTCAGCGCCGCCACGGTGTAGATCACGCTGGAACCCAGGATCCAGGTTTGCCCCAGCGGCCAGCCGATCAGGTGCGCCAGCCACCAGCCGGTGAACGGCATGCTCACCACGCAAATGCCCATCAACAACCACACAAACACCCACGGCCGCTGCACGGTATAGGCCGGCCCCGCGCTGCGTTTGCGCCAGGCCAGCACTGCCAGGGCGAGGCCGCTGAGCAGCAGCAACACCGTGGCCGCGATGTGGATAACTTTAAGGGTGGTCAGCGTTTCCATGTTCTCGATTCCTTGAAGGCCGCCCAGTCAGCGTAGTCGCTCAACCGAGGAACAGCTGGTAGGCCGGGTTATCACTTTCATCCCAGTACGGGTAGCCAATGGCCTCCAGCGCCGCCGGCACCAGGTGACGCTCGTCCGCCGGTACTTGCAGGCCCGCCACCACGCGCCCATCGGCGGCGCCGTGGTTGCGATAGTGGAACATCGAGATGTTCCAGCGCCCGCCCAATTTGTTAAGGAAGTTGAACAGTGCCCCCGGACGTTCCGGGAATTCGAAGCGGAACACCACCTCGTCGCTGACGTGCGCCGCATGGCCACCGACCATATGGCGGATGTGCAGCTTGGCCAGTTCGTTTTCCGTCAGGTCCAGCACCGGAAAACCCTGGCTGGTGAGGCTGGCGATCAGCGCACTGCGCGGGTCGTTTTCCGGGTGGGTCTGCACGCCGACAAAAATGTGCGCCTCGCGACCAGAGTGGTAGCGGTAGTTGAATTCGGTGATCTGGCGCTTGCCCACGGCCTCGCAGAAGGCCTTGAAGCTGCCCGGCTTCTCGGGGATGGTCACGGCGATGATGGCTTCGCGGCCTTCACCCAGCTCGGCGCGCTCGGCCACATGGCGCAGGCGGTCGAAGTTGACGTTGGCCCCGGAATCGATGGCCACCAGGGTTTGCCCGGTGATGCCACGGGTCTCGACGTACTTCTTGATGCCCGCCACGCCCAGGGCGCCAGCCGGCTCCGTGATGGAGCGGGTGTCGTCGTAGATGTCCTTGATCGCCGCGCAGATTTCATCGGTGCTGACGGTGATCACTTCATCCACGTAGTCCTTGCAGATGTCGAAGGTGTGCTGGCCGATCTGCGCCACTGCCACGCCGTCGGCGAAGATGCCCACGGTCGGCAATACCACGCGCTCGCCCGCCGCCATGGCGGCTTGCAAGCAGTTGGAGTCGTCCGGCTCGACGCCGATGATCTTGATTTCGGGCCGCAGGTATTTCACGTAGGCCGCGATACCGGCAATCAGGCCGCCGCCGCCCACCGGGACGAAAATCGCGTCCAACGGCCCCGGGTGCTGGCGCAGGATCTCCATCGCCACGGTGCCCTGCCCGGCAATGGTGTGCGGATCATCGTAGGGGTGAATGTAGACGTAGCCTTTTTCGTCGACCAGCTTCAGCGAATACGCCAGGGCTTCCGGGAAAGAATCCCCGTGCAGCACCACTTTGCCGCCACGGGAACGCACGCCTTCGACCTTGATCTCGGGGGTGGTCTTGGGCATCACGATGGTGGCCTTGACCCCCAGCACCTTGGCCGCCAGGGCCAGGCCCTGGGCATGGTTGCCCGCCGAAGCGGTGACTACGCCGCGCGCACGTTCTTCGGCGCTCAGTTGGGTCAGCTTGTTGTAGGCACCGCGAATCTTGAACGAGAACACCGGCTGCAAGTCTTCGCGCTTGAGCCAGACCTTGTTGCCCAGCCGCTCGGAGAGCTGGCGGGCGGTCTGCAGCGGGGTTTCTACGGCAACGTCGTAAACGCGCGAGGTGAGGATCTTTTTGACGTACTGTTCAAGCATCGGAAAGCATCACTGGGCGGGTTGGGCGAGTCTAACCCAGCGTTTGGCCGGGCGACCACACGAAAACCGAGGTTTTGTTGGGTTATACTCGCGCCCCTCTTTACTCCCCGCCCGTTCCGGAGCCCGCATGACCCAGGATCAACTCAAACAGGCAGTGGCCCAGGCCGCCGTCGATTTAATCCTTCCTAAACTCGACGATAAAAGCATCGTCGGTGTCGGCACCGGTTCCACCGCCAACTGC